>CALLLZ010000025.1 GCA_938008005.1 uncultured Marinicella sp.
TCTGTATCTCAAAAAGACACTGAAACAACAGGCAGATTAGGGGTTATGTATCTTGCTGAAAACCGCATGTCTCCTTATTTCAGTTATTCAGAATCATTTGATCCTCTCAGTGGTAAAGATGCTTTCGGTGCAGCTTTAAAACCAAAGAAAGGCGAGCAATTGGAACTGGGTGTCAAATACCAACCATTTGGAACAGAGCACCTGTTGACTGCCAGCATATATGATATCAAGGAAACCAATCGAACCACCCCATTGTCTGCTGCTGACATTGGTAACCCGAACGTTATTGATCCAACAGGAAGTATTCAAACAGGTGAAGCTGCCATTCAAGGGTTGGAATTAGAGGCTCAATTGGAGTGGAAAGAGGTAGATGTGTATGCAAGTTACAGTTACATAGATGCTGAAATAAATAAATCCAATCAGATCGGTGAACAAGGAGCGAAATTATCAGCCACACCAGATCAGTTATTTACCACTTGGGTGACTTATCGACCTGATCAATTCTGGTCAGGATTTAAAATAGGTGCAGGTGTTAGGTATGTGGGTGAAACTTCTGATGGCTCAGCATTGGTGCTTGGCCCAGATGGTAGTGTAATAAACACACCTGTGCTGACTGATGACTATACCTTGTTTGATATGATGGTTGGTTATGAATGGGGGCAGTACGACTTAAGTCTTAACGTAGATAACATCAGTGATAAAACGGTGGTTACCACCTGTTTAGCCAGAGGTGATTGTTTTTATGGTCAGCGAAGAACGGTCACTGCTAATTTAAGGTACCGTTTCTAAATGGCAATTAAAGAAATACTTTTGTGGTTGGCTGCACTGATGACTTCGGGTCTTGGTGTCGCCTGCTTATACTTATCTTGGAAAGGGCTTTCTGCCGTATCTAAACGTATTACCAGGATAGTGGCCTTGGTTTTTTTGTACCTGTCATTTTATATCTTCAAGGAGTTGGTAGGTTGGGAGTTTGCACTGGTTTTTGTTGCCATCATTCCTGTGTTATTTGCGTGGGTACTTACCTTCGCCAACAGGCAAATCAAGAACAATAAAAAAATAACAAATAAAGTCCCCGCTATCGATAACAAGACCGGTTGGCTGACAAGGGTAAAAGATATTTGGAGGTTTATAGTGGCTATACCTTTGGCGTTAATCATTTCAGTACTCCTGTGTACTGTGTTGGCTTTCTATTTACCTATGGGCGAAATTAATAGGGTGATTTTGGCCACTTTCCTGTTGCCAATATTGTGGGGCGGGTTATGCAGTTGGGTATTGGCTGATGGGCAATTCAAAAGATCGGGGCTCACGCTACTTATTCTTGGAATGGCTTCTTTTACAACTTTATATTTAATGTGAACAATGAGTTTAATCAATCAATTAAAACCTTCATCTCAATTAGTTAAAACGTCTCTATCAAGCCACTCTTGGCTGGGTATAGTTATTGGTGCTTTGATGTATGTAATTTGTCTCAGCGGCACTTTGGTGGTGTTCTTTGAGGAGTTTGAGCGATGGGAGCAACCATTGGTGGAAGAGTATTTGGATTATGAAATAGAAAACATTCAAAGTTCAATTTTACAAGTTCAAAGCAAAGTTGATGTCGTTCCAAAAACTATTTATGCAGTTTTACCTACTGTTGCAGTGCCGCGTATTCATGTGGCTACTGACGAGGAGGAATGGTTTGTTAATAAAGATGGATCGTTGGCTGAATCGCCACATGTTCCTTGGACAGAAATGCTGAAAGAGCTGCATATTTATCTGCACTTACCGAGTACTTTAGGTATTATCATTGTGGCTTGTTTTGGCGCCTTCTTAGTTGGTTTAATCATCACTGGATTACTGGCTCACCCAAAAATATTCAAAGATGCTTTTAAGTTAAGGATAGGCGGTTCAGCTCACTTGGAACAAGCTGATATACATAACCGCTTGGGCGTTTGGGGAACACCTTTTTATTTTATTATTGGTTTAACTGGTGCTTATATCGGTTTGGTAGGTATCATGGGTTATTCGATATCTGCCAGTGATGTTGATAAAAGTTTAGATGATGTCATTGCAGCAGTATATGGTGCTGATCCTGTGGTTTTAACAAAAAACGACAACACAATCGAACTAGAACCTGCTTTTGAATATTTGGCTGCACAACACCCGGCCGCGACGCCTATTTATATCGCCTACCAAAATCCAGGTAAGGACAATCAATATTTTGAAGTGGCAGCGACTTTACCTGAGCGACTAATCTATTCAGAAATATATAGATTTAATATTGATGGGAGTTTCATTAATCACCAACAACTTTCTGATGGAGCTGCTGGTAGGCAATTGGCATACTCTGTTTATCGATTACATTTCGGGCATTTTGGTGGTTTTGGGGTTAAGGTGCTTTATGGTTTATTGGGTCTGGCGCTATCAGTTATCTCAGTGACAGGAATCAATATCTGGTTAACTAAAAGAAAAAGAACAACTCCAATCAATCATATTTGGACAGGTATTGTGTGGGGTATGCCAACTGCTTTGATGGTTGCTTTATTCTGTTCATTTATAATCAAAGATGGGTTGCCGATTATTTTTTGGGCTTCCTTAATCATATGTATTGTTTTTTGTTTAATCATCAAAAAGCATACCTTATCTCGATTGATTCTAATGACGACATCTGCCTTTTTAGCGATCAGTGTAATCGTTGTGTATTATTTAATTCATCAAGGTGGTGAGGTTACCGCAGTTGCCCATGGGATAAATTTAATGATATTACTTGTCGGATTGATTACTTTATACAGGCAACGAATACAGTTCAACAGGCTCTAAAATACTGTATTATTTGCCGAGTACTTTTTTGATGAAAGGCCATTTTTTAACCGTATATTGTTCTCGATCGTTTTTATAACTTTCAGCAAGCTGGGTTTTTAAAGTGGCATATTCATTAGCCAATACTTCATCATTGCGTAGCATATCTCTGAATTGAATCCTTTCTTTCCAAAGTGTGCTATTAAAAGGGATAAGGTGTAGATGATGGGTTCGGAATTTATCAGATGGTTTGCAAAACCAATGCATTACATCGTCTTTATAAGGCCAATACTTGTATCCATTTTTAACAAGGATATCAATGGCAGGTTTACTATCAGCTAAGGATTGAACGCCAAACATGATGTCTATAACAGGTTTGGCTATTAACCCTATTACAGCGGTACTTCCAACATGTTCAATTGAGCCAATATTGAAGTGGCCAATTAAATTCAGAAGCTGCCTTTTTTCTGTTTCAAATTTAGTAGGCCATTGTTTATTATATTCGGACAACTCTACTTGTGATATTCGTGTCATCTTATTGTTAATTGATTATAAAGTTAAATATTAACAGCGAAATAAATTGTATACAAGCCATGTAAAAGGATAACAGCTGGACAACGTTAAGGTTAACAAAATCTCATTTATATAAGAGCAATTGACATAAAATTAAGGTGAAAAAAACTGATTGAGTGAGTCATAACTGAGTGATTCAGCAGTTTGATTTTTTACATATGGGTTTTGGTCTATGAGTGAGTTATAGGCAGTTATGAAGGGATTGGGCCCTAAAGAAATTCTTTTTGCACCTGCTTGAGCCAGCGTTCCAAGATCTTTTTGTTGTTGGGATACCATGATGTTCAGGGGCGCTTTAGTTGCAGCAACAAAAGATACAATGTCATGTGGGTTGGCCATTCCGGGGATAAATATACAGTTGGCTCCACTATTGAGATATTTTTTGGCACGTGAAATAGATTCATTTAGTTGAAATTTTTCAGAAACAAGCCCACGTAAATAAACATCTGTGCGGGCATTGATGAATACGGTTTCTTTTCCTATGGTGTCTTGTATGGATCTGATTTTTTCAATCAAGAGTTTTGGGGATGAACTGCCATCCTCGATGTTAATGCCTGCCACACCAAGCTCAACTAATTCAGCAACAAACTGAGCCACTTCTTCTGGTGAATCATTGTAGCCATCTTCAATGTCAACAGACAGCGGTACACTGATTACTCTAAGAATATTTTTGATGGCATTAATTAATACCGATTTCGGTAATTTTCCGCCATCTGCGTATCCGTTAGACCAGGCCAGGGAGGCACTGCTGGTGGCTATGGCTGATGCGCCATGTTTTTCAACAATGGCGGCACTGGCAGCATCCCAAATATTGAGTAATATCAAAGCTTGTGAACTGGAGTGAAGTTTTTTAAAAGAATTGAATTGGATGTTTTTCATGGTTTTGTCTATCTTGTAAAAGCATCAATAATAGCTTTATTTGCATACAAGATTGGCCAAAATCGGATGTTAATGGTAAAAATTGATCATTGAGTTGTTACAAAAAAACATTATTAACATCGTTGAATGTCATAAGGATGGTTTGGTCTGCTAAATAATTGTTTGGCTAATTTTTTTGAAAAGTGCCAAGTAATTCTCTTTAGATCTGTTGATTCATAGATCATGTATCATTGGTTTCAGAGGAAAGTCGCATTTCTATTAAATGATTCTTAAAACCTACTTTTTCATAGGCTCGAATGGCGGCAGGGTTTTTTGCATAAACATGTAAGATGATTTCACTGATTTTTTGTTGGTGAAACCACTGAGTAATTGATTTTATTAACTGTTGACTAACGCCTTGGCCACGATATTGTTTTCTGACATACATGAAACCAATGTATCCTAAGTGGGTGGTGGTAAAAAAATCTTTTCTGGGTCTGAGTTGACCATAAACACTACCAATAATTTTTCCGTCGTTCTCTGCCACCAAAACTTCTGTGTCATCTGCATCAATATAATCTTTAATGGGGTAGTAGTTGATTTTTTTGTCTTTAATTATGGTGGGGTCCATAGGGCGTTCAACCGCTATGATTTTTTGTTCGAAATCTAATAAAGTCGTTAAGTCATTTGGTTTTGCTGGTCTGATCTTCACAGTGTATTAATATGGTTTGAATTCAGTTTGTAAGTATAACCATAATAATTCAATTGTTGTTTGGATGTAAGAGAGAGTTGGGTATTATATGAAATTACAGGGTCACTAAACAAAAGGGGCGCTAACCCCTTTGTTTGTGCATGCTGTTTTAAGATTTTCAGCCTTGTGATTCAATAACGTTGGTGGCAAAGCCTTGATAAGCATTTTCGAATTCTTTAGCCATGGTATCTGGGAATAAGTGGAATTGACCAGAGGCCAGTGATTTAACGATGCCTTCAGCCACAACTTCAGTTGGGTCTGCTTGTTCAAATCCGGCTTCTTTGGCCATGTCAGTTGCAATGGGGCCGGGGTGTACTGACAAAACTTGAATGCCTTTTTCGGTCCAACTGTCTTTGATACCTTGGGTCAGTGAATATGCGGCAGCTTTGGAAGCAGAGTAAGTGGTGAAAGAGGCAAAATTTTTCAATGAAGCCACAGAATTTAATTGTACAAAAGCCGCTTGTGGTTGTTTGGCTAATATGGGTTCATAAGCTTGAGCCATGCGCAATAAACCCAAGGTGTTGATGTTGAACTCATATTGCAAGGCATCTTCTGCATCGGCGGAATAACTGTCTGCTTGTTTGAGGACGCCGGCATTATTAACCACAATTTCGGCATCTTGGGTTTGTTTGGCTAAATTTTGTATGGAGCCTTTATCTGAGACATCAACCTGAATGGCTTGCACACGGTTACCATATTGTTGTTCAAGTGCTTGAACTGAATCTGGGTTTCTGACAGCCAAGTATACCTTTTTGGCTCCTAGGTTGAGGAATGTTTCACTGATGGACAGTCCAATGCCGCGATTAGCGCCTGTAACAACTGCAATTTTATTATTAATATCTATAGTCATAATGGATTCCTATTATTTTATTGAGTTAATATTAGTATTGTACCGTTCGGTATGTTTGCTATTTTATACCGATCGGTATAAAATAGTCAAGCACTTAAATTTTAAGATTCGAACGGAGACAGTCATGGCCGGCGGAAGACAAAGAACATTTGATAAACAGATTGCATTGGAACATGCTATGCGCGTGTTTTGGCAAAAGGGTTATGCCGGTACTTCATTGATGGATTTGATTGAAGAAATGGGAATCAATAAACCCAGTATGTATTCGGCGTTTGGTAATAAAGAACAACTATTTATCTCAGCCATGCATAATTACATCGAAAACTATGCCAACAAACATACCAAGTATTTATACGAAGATGAACTGCACTTAAATGAACGGCTGAAAAAATATTTGTTATCAATTATTACATCACAATGCGGCCAAGATGGACCAACTGGTTGTTTTGTATCAGTGTGCATCACTGAATCATGTAGCGAAGACATGCCTTTAGAAGCAATGGAAGTGATAGCAACCATTAAAAATTTGGGTGAAGAATTGTTGGTTGATTTTTTTTCTAAGGCTCAAAAAACAAAAGATTTATCAACACATCATAACGCCAAGCGATTAGGTCAATATTTCATCAGTATATTGCATGGTACTGCAGCAATGGCCAGAGCAGGTAAAACTAAAAAAGATTTAGAGGCCATAGTGGAAACAGCCATGAAAGTCTTAGGTACAGTAGATAAACCCAATAAATAAGAGACTTTTATATGAATTTAGTTAAAGGGGTTCGCAAAGCCCAAAGTGCGGCAAAATTAAAACGTTTAATGAATTGGTATGGTCCTTACTTAGGAGCAGGCGTTAAACTTGAACACATTGCTGATGATTGGCGGGAGATTAGGGTTGCGATGCATATGAAATGGTACAACCGCAATGCTGTAGGCACGCATTTTGGTGGTTCCTTGTATGCAATGATTGATCCTCATTACATGCTGATGCTGATGAAGTTGTTGGGTAAGGAATATGTGGTTTGGGATAAAGCAGCCACCATTGATTTTATCAAGCCAGGAACTGGTAAATTATCAGCTGTGATGAAAGTTACTGATGTTATGTTAGATGACATTAAAAAGGCAACAGCTACAGGAGATAAGTATTTGCCGGAATACCCTGTTGAAATCATCAATGAAGCAGGGGAGTTGGTGGCCAAAGCTATAAAGACTTTATATATCAGAAAGAAGCCTGAGTAGTATTTGAGTGGTTTAGTTCAGAGTTCGGCTATTTTCTTGTTGCCAGCTTTCTAATAATAGTTGATCTTGTGGTTTCCAAAAGTCTTTGGCCAAAGATTTGAGCTCTAAAAGTAGTGTGATGGCAGGGATGAGTTTGCCTCTTTGATACATTAATTGGGCTTGGTATTTATTAAAAGGATAGGGAAAATATGGTCTGTTTTGTACCCTGTTAATCACCATCTCTATAGCAGCAAGATCATCTGTACCATTAATCTCTATTATTTCTCTGGCAACATGGTTGGCAGTATATATATCCTGTTGTTTTAAGTATGATTGTTCAACCAGACTAAGCATCTTAATGGCTTGTTTTGTATAACCATCTGCAGCTAATATCTGCGCATCTATTCGTTTGATGAGGTCGGGAAGTACCTCTGTTATTTTGGGATATATGTTAAGGTAGTCTGTCCTTCTGGTGCGAGCGACGTCAATCTGCCCGTCTAAAACTTCGGTATATAAATCTAACAATAATGCGACTGGTCCATAGTTGGGGTAGGACTCAGGATTTGCTAAAATTGTAGTGATGAGTTTTTCATTGACTGTTCGTGCTTTTTGATAAAGATTATAGGTAAGTGCCAATTCGGATTCTGTCACCCAAGCCTGGACTTTAAGTTGAAGACTGGCATGTTTGATACTCATTTGGTGTAATGAGTCAATGGCTTGATTGGCGGCTACTAATTCACCTTCTGCAAAGTGAGCCCTGGCTTTAACCAGCCAGAAATCGCTTAATGATCTAGCTCCTTCCACTAGATTTAATAAAGGCATGGCTTTTTCCAAAACAAGTAGAGCTTCACCATTTTTTGCATGGAATGCATAATTGCTAGATTTTATTCGATAGGCTGAAAGTAAGCCTTCGGCGTTGTTAGATGCGCTGAAACTGTTTATGGCAGCATCACTCATTTTGATGCCTCGATCAAAATAACCATTATTAAAATATACCAGTGCCAAATTAATTTGCTTAATACCAATTTGATTAGGGGAAGGGGTATATTTTTTCGTTAAGTTTAATAGTTTTTCTTGGGTGTCTATGTCAGCTTCACTGATGCTGCGGTTGTAATAATTAAGCATGAGCTGATTGTTTAGATTTTTCATGATCACATTTACGTCTTGGTTTTGTTCTGCGGTTTGATTAGATTGCTCCATTAAAGCCTTTGCCTCATCTAAACGATTTAAATATATCAAGATACCGGCTTTGATAGACTGAATTTTAGGCGTGAG
>CALLLZ010000026.1 GCA_938008005.1 uncultured Marinicella sp.
AGCTACATAATTTGAGTAACCATTAAACATTTGCGTTTTGATGCGACTGTTAAATAATGAAAAACCGCCAGTTATTCTCCGCTCAGTGGCCTGTGACCAACGCGGGTGGTCAACTTTAGGGTTTACATTTGCATAAAAGCCATACTCTTGTGGGGCAATGGCTTGCCAAGAGTTAATTGGTTGTTTATCTAAGAATTTAATTTTGACAATTGACTTAATACCTTTAAAACCATACTTCCATGGTGTGACCAATCGCAGTGGAGCCCCATTTTGATTGGGCAATTTTTTACCGTACATGCCCACCGCCATTAATGTCAGTTCATTCATGGCTTCATCCATGCGCAGGCCTTCGCGGTATGGCCATGGAATGGAGCGGCCATTTTGCCCTGGCATTTGTGTGGGATCGTATAAGGTTTCAAAGTATACATATTTAGCTGAACTTAAAGGCTTGCAGTATTTGATTAAATCAGCCAACTTAAAACCCATCCAAGGAATAACCATAGACCAAGCCTCAACACAACGCATGCGATAAACCCGTTCTTCTAACTGAAATTGTTTAACTAAATTTTCTAAATCAATAGGCCCTTGTTTCTCACATAAACCACCGATTTCAACGGTCCAAGGTTCCGTTTTAAAATTTCCTGCATTCTCAGACGGGTCAGATTTGGATAAACCAAACTCGTAAAAGTTATTATAAGTGGTGGCGTCCTTTTCACTGGTTAACTCATCTATAACAAATTTTGAGTTGTTTATTGATTTTGGTAGAGTTAATGCCATCGATGATGAGGTGATTAAACTGGCTGATCCAATCAATCCTGCTTTAATAAGTTTTCTGCGGCTTTTGTAGATAGATTCGTCGGTTATGTGGTTGTCTTTATGAGTGTTTTTAAATTTCATGTCAGTTTATCTTGGTATTTTTTATAAATATACTACAATTCAAGACACTTTAACGTGAAGATTTATTACATAAAATGACGGTTTATAATTTTTCAGCAGGACCTGCTGCGCTCCCACTGACGGTAAAACAACAAATTGAAGCGGAGCTTTACGATTGGAATGGTACTGGATGTTCTGTAATGGAGGTCTCACATCGCAGTCAGGAGTTCAAAGATATGGCCGATGAAAACGAAGCATTGGCCCGTGAGTTGTTAAATATATCAGATGAATATGCTGTGATGTTGATTCCAGGTGGTGCACGCTTACAATATTCAATGTTGCCAATTAATATTTCATCAAAACAGGGTGAAGCTATATATGCTATAAATGGACATTGGGGTAAACAAGCACTCAAAGAAGCGGGCCGTTTTACCCAAGTTTCCAGTACTGCCAAGGTCAATGATGAAGTTTATGCAGGTATTCCAAGCTATGATGACAATGAATTGAACGCTAAAGCTGATTATTTTCACTACACAAGCAATGAAACGTTGGAAGGTGTTCAGTGGCACAAATTGCCACAAACCAATGGCATTCCTTTGTGTTGCGATATGACTTCCGATTTATTGACCAGAGAATTTGATGTTAATGATTACTCAATGATATACGCCAGTGCTCAAAAGAATATGGGTATTGCAGGTATTACATTCGTTATTATGAAGCGTGACATGATTGGTCAATCAACCAATTTGATACCCACAATGACTGATTATAAAACCTACGCCGATACGCGATCTTTTTACAATACGCCACCGACTTTTCCATGGTATGTGATGTTATTAATGCTTCGTTGGGTTAAAGCACAAGGTGGTGTGTCCACCATTCAAGATATCAATCAAGCCAAATCAAGTCAACTTTATGCATTTGTTGACCAAAGTGATTTTTATTTGAATAAAGTTGATCCAAATTGTCGTTCTGAAGTTAATGTGCCATTTTGGTTACACGATGAATCATTGAACCAAAAGTTTTTGTCTGAAAGTGCAGATGCGGGTTTAAAGGCACTCAAAGGTCACATGGCAGTAGGTGGTATGCGGGCCAGTATTTATAATGCAATTTCACTGGCAGGTATTGATGCCTTGGTTGATTTCATGCAAGAATTTGAGCGTACCAATGGCTGAACTAGGGAAACTTAATAAGTTAATCGTAAAGCACTTGTTGAATATAGGTGCTACTTTAGATGGCGGACGTTTTGGAGATATTCTTTTGCCACGTCGACATATGCCTGAGTCTTTACAAGTAGGCAGTGAGATAGAGGTATTTATTTACCTCGATACTGATGATCAACCCATCGCAACCACTGAAACACCGAAAATAATGGTTGGCCAATGTGCTTATTTAAAGGTGGTTGATGTGAATAAAGTAGGCGCATTTTTGGATTGGGGCCTACCCAAGGATTTATTATTGCCATTTGCCGAACAAACCAAATCTTTGCGCCCCGGTATGAATAAAGTGGTACATGTATATGTTGATAAAGCATCTAAACGAATCACCGCATCGGCACGGTTGGATAAGCATTTGTTAGAAGAAAATGTACGCGCTGCTAATGGTGCAGGCCCATTTAAGCCAGGTGATGAATTTGAAGTGCTTTTTTGTGGCCGCAGTGACTTAGGTTATAAAGCGGTTATTAATAATACACACCTTGGCTTGTTACACCACAGTGATGCCTTGCAAAATATAATGATTGGCATGAGCAAACGTGCATACATTAAATCAATCAGTCCAGAAGGCAAAATCAACCTCACCTTACACATTCCGAATAAAAAACAACTGGGTGATTTAGCAGAACTAATCTTGGCTGAATTACAAGCGGGTAATGGTGTTTCATTTTTGACCGACAAAAGCAGTCCTGAGGACATCAAACTTAAATGGCATGTGAGCAAAGGCAGTTACAAAAAGGCCATAGGCGCTTTATACAAGCGCAGGAAAATTGAAATTTTGAAAGATAAAATTAGATTGATTAATAGGTGACGAAGCCACTTATATTCTTGCATTATTTATTATGAAATGATAGGCAATCCTGTTGAAATCATCTTAAAGAATGAAAAGGAATAACATTATTTGAGTTTCAATACAAATCAAATCTTTACAGAAACAAAAATTAACAGATTTAAACTTAACAGCATGTTATTATAAAAGTGCGTGTTTGGCCATTTTATTTTTTTGGCTGATTTAATCTGGAGTGTAAAGACAAGTAATATGAGCATAGGGTTTGTTAGGGCGAGTTCTTTTCCAAGATATTTATCTAAGCTTTCAGGTATTTACTTGCGTTCGATCGCTATTGTTTTTACCTTATTCTTTCCGACACTCGTTTTCGCCATTAATTCAGATCAATGGCAAATTGAACACATCCAAATTGAAGATGGTTTGCCCGATTCTACCATTTATTCAATGGCACAAGATCATACTGGTTTTATGTGGTTTGGTACCACAAGAGGTTTAGCCAGGTTTGATGGTTATACATTTAAAACATTAAAGCATGATGTAACCAACCCTGACACCATATCGAATAACAATGCTGGCAATATTTTCATTGACTCAAAAAACCAACTCTGGATTGGAACATTTGGTGGTGGGGCCAATAAGTTAGACCTTAACAGCAATATATTAACACGATATCCATATGCTGTTAGTCAAGTTGAAGCTATGATCTCTGCAAATGTACAAACATTTTATGAGGATCACAATGGTGCTATTTGGATTGGAACAGCTACAGGTTTGTATCAATATGTTGATGAAGAAATCAAGCACTTTGACCCACACCATGGTAAAGGTGAAGTAGAGCACAGCAGGGTGTGGGACATAGTTGGTAACGATCAAGGTGACCTTTGGATTGGAACTTCGAATGGCTTATATTTATTTGACCAAGAAAGCGAAGAATTTACTCAGTATCAGTTGCCTCCAGAGATGGTAATCGACATCACATCTAATCAATTCAGAACCTTGTTAATGAAAGATGATACTTTGTGGGTAGGTTCATCTAGTGGTTTATTCAGTTTCAACATAAACCAAAAGTCTTTTCAGTTTCATTCTCCCAGTCAGCGATCGATCAAAATAAATGATATTTATCAAGCGCCGAA
>CALLLZ010000027.1 GCA_938008005.1 uncultured Marinicella sp.
AAAAAATAGAATTAAATAAAGTAACAAAGCAGTCACAGCAACCCACGTAAGCCATAAAATGGGTTGATAAGCTGCTGCCATGGGAACAAAGTAAACCGGACCACTTTCGCTGACCACCTGATTGTGCATATAAATTGCGAATATTGTTTCCAATATGAATGTACTGGTTAAAACCACCAAGTATGTTTTTATCTGAGCAGTCATTTGATGCCAATGAAGACGCAACAGCAACAACAATATCAGGGTTGAAAAAATATCATGACTGATGCCATAAATAGGCAACCAATTTTGGCCATAATAAACCATATACAGCTCAACCAAGGCGCGAACCCAGACATTACACAAATGAATGACCAACAACTTTTTGCTGATTAGACTGTCAGCCCCTTTAAGCAGTAACAACTTCGGCATGATGTACCAAATAAAAATAACCAGCCCCAACCACAATAATTTTACCAGCGCAATCTGACCTCCTGGTAATTGACCACTGTTTTGTGCACCCATGAAATACCAGCCGCTAACCACCAATAACGAAACGGTTAAGATCAGCAACAAAGTTCGGGTTGAACTATACACTTAAATCAACCTGCTTATTTTGCGGTTTGTATTCAGGTGTTTGACCCGCTTGTATAGCACGACGCCAACGCACAATGTGTGGCCGCAGCAAATCCTGTGGAATTTGGGCGAATTTTTCTTCGCCAAATCGTGCTGTATTGGCTTGTTGTTGGTTCAAGGTTTTCACATCCTGTTTAATGATTAACCTGGACAATGGTTCAAAGACCAAACGTATCAGCCAACCTAAATAAGCATAGCGGTAACTGATCACAGTAAAGACCTCTGTTTCCTGTTCATTGACAGGTGAACAAAATGAACTGATGATGTAATGTCGTTGATCAGAGAATTGATAATCTACCCGGCTCATAGACGGTGCAATAAATCTGTCGGTATGAGTTAACTGCGATTTATGGCTAGATAACAAGCCAAATACCCAACTCTTCTTTCTGGGTTCTTGCAGATATTCACCCATGGCACCATCTTCTAATGTCGTGACTTTAGCTTGAATGGTTTTTGCATGTGGTGAACGAAACCAGCGCTTATGCACGAAGGTGGCATGAGGCACATCCAAAAAATTTTCTAAGCAGTTTTCAGGTGTGGCCTTAAAACGGGTTTTCATCCTGAAAGTATGCCAGCCTTGAGTACCCATATATGGAAACTCAGGTGGTGACTGTTGTATCGGTCGACCCGACAAACAAACCCATATATAACCTTGCTGTTCATAACAAGGGTAGGCATTGATTTTGAATCGTCCGGTGTTTTGTTTTGAGGAAGGAATGGATGGGATAAGGCTGACCTGACCTGTGGCATCGTGTTGCCAACCATGGTAAGGGCATTGGATTTGCCCTTTGGCTATTTTGCCACAACTCAACGGCATGTTGCGGTGTGCACAACGATCCTCCAAAGCAAATGCTTTACCTTCCTCATCACGGCCCAGTACGACGTGTTTAGCAAACAAAGTCACAGCCATCGGTTTGGTTCTTAGCTTGTTTGAAGCACAGACAATGTGCCAATAATCTTCTAACATGCTGGTAGTGATCCATCCAAATTGAAATCAAAAAATATTATAGCAGTATAATCTGATTGTGCCATTGGAACGTCAGAAGTGCAAAGGTGTGATACTCCGGTACAATAAAGTGCGCCTTTCACCTAAATCAGGCTTCAGTTAATTCATAATAAAATTAAAGAGGTGCTTAATCAGGATCTCCTTAAGGAGATCCTGATTTATTATTTCAAAAGCAGTCTCAGATGATAAAATAGTTAATGACTCCGAATTATTAAATGCTCATGAAACAATCCAGTTTTTTCTCCCAAAATTATGATGCCAAGAAGAAAACCACCCGCAAAGAATTGTTTCTTGCTCAAATGGAGCAAGTAGTTCCCTGGAACCGCCTGCTCAGAGTACTCAAGCCCTATTATTATAGTTCTAAGCCCAAAGCAGGCAGGCCAGCAATGCCACTTGAAAGAATGTTGCGCATTCACTTAATGCAACAGTGGTATTCATTGGCAGATGAATCGATGGAAGATGCTTTGTATGAAATAGAGTCTATGCGTCGCTTTGCAGATATAGAGTTAAACGAAGATGCGATTCCAGACGAAACCACGATATTGAATTTTCGTCGTTTAATAGAAAAGCACCAACTTGCCGACAAGTTATTTACTTCAATCAACAGGCACTTAAAACACGAAGGTTTGTTGGTATCCAAAGGCACAATAGTAGATGCTACCATTGTTAAAGCTGCCAGTTCCACCAAGAACAAAGACAAATCACGTGATCCCGATATGCACAGTACCCGTAAAAATGGCCAATACTACTTTGGCATGAAGGTTCATATAGGAACAGATATCAATTCAAATGTGGTTCACTCAGCCACCGTCACTGCGGCTAATGAATCAGATATTGGTCAGTTACCTCAGTTATTACGGGAGGATGATAAGCTGATTATGGGCGATGCTGGGTATGTGAACCAAGATTATAAAAGAGGCTCAAGGCACCTTGGGTTTAGTTGGCAGGTCATTGAGAAAGCTGGGCGCCCAAAGAAACTGAGCAAAAGCCGCGTGAAAAAGAATCAAAGGCGAACCAGTATCAGGTCTAAAGTTGAGCACATATTCAGAGTGATGAAATGTCAGTTTGGATATAACAAGGCCAGATATAAAGGATTAGAGAAAAATCGCAGTCAAGTGATGATGCTTTTGGCTTTGACTAATTTATACACACAAAGAAAGGCTTTAATGGGTTAGTGCGCCCAAAATATGCCTAATGGGCATATCTTGAGGCCAAAAACTCATTACAAAGCCCCTATTGTTGGTTGTTTTGATCTAAACAACCAACAATCGCGATTAATAGCTGTTATTCCTAATAAATCAGGATCTCCTTAAGCATGAGTGTTATTTACAGGGATTTAAAAAATGTATCGATGTCTTTAGCTACGTTCACTTCATTGGCGAACCAAGGGTGCATTTTTAAGACAATTGTAATGTGGTCAACTTCTTCACCATAAATGATGTTTTGTACGTCATTACCCACAGATTTTAATTTTTCTGTGAGGGTTTCGTAGTTAAAAGGGTGGACGGCAGTGTCTCCTTGGCTGTGAATTAAGAGCATAGGTGGTTCGTTGCCATTGATGTGGGAATTGACTTTCATGGTCTCGAAATTTTCACGGCCAAAAGTTTCGATGTATTGAGGCCATTTAGGGGTAAAGTTATATGGGCCAGACACGCCAGCGAATCCTTTGATGTCTCTTACATCCAAGCCAACATTTTGTAAATATTGTTCATTGGAGACCAACAAAGCGCCACTGTGAGCGCCGGCAGAATGCCCGGATAGAAAAATGGTGGCAGGATCGCCGTTGTATTGACTGATGTTGTTTTTAACCCAAACTATGGTTTCACTGATGTCTTCAACAAACGCTGGAAAACGACCTTCAGGGTACTTAATGTAATCAGGAACTACGACGAGATAACCTAATCGGGTAAAGGCTTCTGCCACAAAGTAATACTGGTCCTTGGTACCACTGTGCCACCCGCCACCATGGACAAAAACCAAGACAGGTAATTTGGATGATTGGTCTGTGGGTATGTGTAAGTTTAATTTTTGCCATTCTTTATTGCCATAACGGATGTTGTTTTCGGCGGTTGATGAGCTACCGATTTTTACCGATGTGTTGATAAGGAACATAGCAGTTGAACGACTGTCAATAATAAGCGATGTGATCAGAGCTAAAACAAGGATGGAAATGATGATGAGTATTTTTTTCATTAGAGTGTGGCTGTGTTTTTTTAAACCGTTAATAAAATTGGAGTCTGGTCTACGTTTATGGATGGCATGATAATCAGTTTCCACTGTGATTTAAAGAGGGTTTAAACCTTAATAAAAGATTATTCTGGTACAAAACATATATTTTGCCATGGTGATTTTTCAATTAACTTTTTTGATGGGAAAAGTAAGTGTCAATATGAAGGTTGGCAAAAAGCATCACCAAATCATAAAGCATAATGGTTTAAAAATTTGCAAATGAACAAAAATACTATGGTCTTCGGTGATGTTTGACTAATAACCCATCAGTTGCAAGATGGAAATGAACACATCGCTGCTGCGAGTCATATGATCTATCTATTAACTGATGGGAAAAAAAGTTTGTAGCAAAAAGGTCGTTTTAACGCATTGTTTTGTTATTTCAAGAGACAACTTTCACTCACTGAGCGATTGATCTTCCAGCTAAATCAATGTGGTTTATCAGTCTTGCCAGTTTTATAAATCAGCAGATAAACCATAGGCGCAATTGAGCCTGTGGTCATGGTAGCTATTGCCCATGGCCAGGGAGAGCGGTCGTATCTTTTGGCGTCATGCCACATCCATATTAAAAAAAGTGTCAAAGCAATAACCAGATCAGTTAAAACCTGCATACCTGCATAACTGCTTAATTGAAATTGAAAAAGTCCAATATAACCATGGTGCCATAAGGTTATGGCGGTTAAAGCCAAGAATAAAATCAATGTTATGCTCAATAAAACTCGATTCATGGTAACTCCTTTGGTGATTAAAAAATGTGGAGCTATAATGGCAGTTATGATGTAATGATGCCATTACCTCAGAGGTCATATTGCATGAAAAATAAGCTGCAACCATCCGCTCAGAAATCGATAGGTTCGCTGTTGCGATTCTGGCGCCAGCATAATCGAAAAAGCCAAATGGACTTGGCTTTGGATGTCGGTATTTCTACCCGTCATTTAAGTTTTGTTGAAACGGGAAAATCACAACCCAGTCGAGAACTGGTTTTGGGCATAGGTCAAATTTTGCAACTGCCGTTTCGACAGCAAAATTCTTTATTGATTGCTGCAGGTTATGCGCCACAATTTAAAGAAATGGAACTCAGTAGTGAGGCTCTAATAATAGTTAATGATGCCATGCAACAGCTGCTTAACAACCACAATCCTTATCCAGCACTTGTGGTAAACAGCCGTTATGACATTTTGATGTTTAACAAGGGTTATGAAAAATTCCTTTCTTCTTATCTGGACTCCGCTGTTTTAGCTAAATACCCTAATGCACTGGCTTTGTTTTATGCTGATGATGGCTTAAAGCCACATGTTAGAAATTGGAATACAGTGGCGCCTTTATTATTTTCCAGGGTGCTGGAAGAAGCCATGGCTTCACAAGACGCTTACTTGCTTGATTGGCTTGAATCATTCTCGTTCAATAGTGATGTGGCTGTGATGCAACCATTGATGGATTATGGTTTGCCTATGCTGACTTTA
>CALLLZ010000028.1 GCA_938008005.1 uncultured Marinicella sp.
GTTTCAGACTCTGTAATTAGAATGCATCTAACGCTTCATAAAACCAATGATAAGAATGAATTAACACCATATGCTTTGGGTGGTTTTGAATTTCCTTACCCACATACAACTAAAGACTTAAATGATTTATACAAGCAAAGGAAAATCATCATCCGAGAAATTATCAGTTTGATTAAACCTGGTGTTATCATTAATGATGGTGGCAAAACAGAAACACATGATCCACAAGCATATCGAATGGTGATTGCAGCACATCACATCATGCGCACCGATTCATGTGAGAAAATTTATGAATCAGAAGATTTGCTGAAACAGGCTATTGAGAGAGATCCTCAATTTGTACCTGCCTGGAATCACTTGTTTTCAAATTATTTTAAACGGATTTGGGTATGTGGTGAATCAACGGATAATTATCAAAAAGCCTTGGAAGTTGCTGAAATCATTGAAAAACTGGCTCCAAATACATATAAGACTGTTGCCATAGCTCGCAATGGTATTTTGATAGAAAACAACCAAGTTGAGGCTGCTTATGAATATGTGAAAGATGCTGACTGGGATGATCCAGAAGCACTGTACAGAAGGGTTTATGCATTGAGGTATGCCGGTTTCCTGAATTTGGCGAGTCAGAATATAGATAGAATGTTACAAATAGATCCATATTATTTCAATGAAAAGCCCATCCATCAAGCCCCAAATACATTGCTGTATTTGAATCGATTCGATGACCATTTGGCTTTACTTGCAGAGCCAGGTAATGCTTATCATGATTATTATCGTGGTTTGAATTTAATGTTGAACAACAAAGTAAAAGAAGCCAAAGAAATCTTGCAAGGTGTTATTCAAAGAACACCCAATGATTTGTTTGGTCAATTTTCATCTGCGTTGCTTCATATAATGACTGGTGAGAATGATGCATCAAAAAAAATTATTGATGCAATTGTTAGTAAACGTGTTGAAAAAAATCATTCAGATGGTGAAATGACATATAAGTTGGTTCAACTGTACGCCTTATCCGGGAACACTCAAAAAGCTGTGTCGCAGTTGCAGTTGTCGGTTAATCAGGGTTTTTTTCCCGTCAATTATTTTAAGACTGATCCTGCTTTAAACTCTATACAAAACGAAACGTCATTCAACCGCATCATCATACAAGCAAAGTCCAGACACTTAGATTTCGCTCAAAAATTTAACTTGAAGTCTGAGGTTAATTAATGTCTTTTTATAAGCGCTAATAATCAAAGTAAACTTTGTATCTGGATTTTCGTTAAAAATTCCTTAAAACTCAAACTAGAATCTTATCATCAGATAAAAATCATCATTTCATCATACAGGAAACTGTTGGGATAACTACCATATCGCTATGTTTCTTGCTTAGCCAATATATCTGGTTTTGAAAAAAAAGACATGAAACTTTATCAATAAGAAATGTGAAATTTGTTGGAACCAGAAAGCGAGCAAGAATTTTCCAACATTAAACATAGGAGATGGAAATGAAAAAACTAACATTGTTATTTCTACTTACAACAAGTCATTTATATGCAGCCAACACATTGATTGAAGAGCTGTTTAACAGCATCATTGATCATGAAGTTTGGAATTTAAATGTAGCTGGTATCAGTGCAGAATCAAACCCTATAGACAGGTTAGGAGAAGCATTGTCTCATGGGGACTACAATGATGATGGGTATCAAGATTTAGCCATAGGGATTCCTAATTATGATTTTGAATTTTTTGCCACGATAAATAATGTGGGGGCCGTATTAATTATCTATGGCGGGCCTAATGGTCTATCAAATATTGATGATCAGCTTTTATTTCAAACGTTCGAAACCGACCCACCCAATTTAGAAAATGTTAACGGCGTTGAAGAAAATGATTTTTTTGGACAGTCATTGGCCAGCGGCGACTTTAATTGTGACGGTATTACTGATTTGGCGGTTGGAACGCCTGAAGAAAGTGTAACAATAAGTGGTGAGTTCAGGAGTGCAGTTGGCGCGATCAATATCTTTTATGGTTCAGTGAATGGATTTGCTGATTTAGGTGCAGGTTCAACTTTTTTATTTCAAGGTACAGACACAGGCGCTTCATCATCAGATTTCATGGATGCTGGTGATCGATTTGGTTGGAGTATGGCTGCTGGTAATTTTAATGGAGATGTTGTTAATGGCAATCGTTGTATAGATTTAGCAGTTTCAGCGCCTTTTGAAGATTTTGGTAACATGAATCAAATCAGTAATGGGGGAACAGTGGCAATTTACTATGGAAAAAGTACTGGTTTATCAGGAGAAGCTGAAAATCGAGATAATATCAGCCAGCAATCAGATGATTTTCCTGGAACAGCAGCAGAAAGCAATGATCAATTTGGTTTGAGTTTAGCTGCAGGCCGTTTCCGAGGTATAGACGCTTTTGGGTCACCTTTTCCAGACGATTTAGCTGTAGGCATTCCAGGTGAAGATATTGATGGTATTACCAATGCAGGTGCTGTTCAGGTGTTCAACGGAGCAACAGTCGGAATAGATCAAAATGACACCAGTGCAATTTGGTCACAATCAGGAGCTATTGTTGGAATAGTTGAGGCGAATGACCGGTTTGGTGAAAACTTGGCAGTAGGTGACTTCAATGCTGATCAGTTTGAAGATCTGGTGGTTACAGCACCAAGGGAAGATTTGAACAGTGCTGGTGTGAATGATGCAGGTGCTGTGCATGTCATCTATGGTGATTTTGGTGGGTTAGGGACAGGTGGGAACAGTATTTTTCATCAAAACACTGCTGGTATATCTGGTGATGCAGAAAATTCAGATCGATTTGGCGACAGTTTAGCCAGTGGCGGTGATTTAAATTATGATTTTTATCCTGATTTAGTTGTTGGTATTCCAAGAAGGAATGGTTCTAGAGGGGCTTTTTTGGTTTTATTGGGTGGACCAGATGGTGTAACCGCGGATGACAGTTTGTATGAACCTAATTTTTTAGATTCAGGGGATACTTTGGATGAGATGGCTTTTGCAATGACAGTGGCTGATTTTGGTAATGGACGCGAGTTGGCTGTGGGCGTTCCTGGCGATAATTTCTCTGGTGATAATGATACAGGTTCGGTATTTGTATATGAGTTTGAAAATCCTGATGTTATTTTTGAAGATTCATTTGATGAATAAAACCTGAATTGATAAGGCGGCTTTGGAAGCCATAGGTGATTCAGTTTAACTTGGCTGTTTTCACCTTTGGTGCTGATTAATTAACCTTTTTTGTGGCCGAGTCGATCTTTTTAAACCACTACAGGTTCAAGCAGCGATTTTTTTCTATTTTAACAAACTATTGAAAAATTTCAA
>CALLLZ010000029.1 GCA_938008005.1 uncultured Marinicella sp.
ATACCCATACCAAAAGCGATAGTAGCAACAATAATCACCCCATCTTCACGCAAGAACTGACTTTGGTTACTGGCTCTGACCCTGGCAGATAAACCAGCATGGTATGGTAAAGCTTTACGCCCTTTACCAACAAGAAAACTGGCTACAGACTCAACCTTGCGACGTGATAAACAATAAACGATACCAGCATCAGTAGAATGATTCTCATGAATAAAACGCCACAACTGTTGTTTGCCATTGTCTTGTTCTTCAATTGAATATGTGATGTTTGGGCGATCAAAACTAGAAACATAAATCTGAGCATCACCCAACTGTAATTCTTTGACAATTTCTGCACGAACCCTTTGATCAGCAGTCGCTGTCAAAGCGATGCGCGGTACAGCTGGAAATTCTTCATGTAAAATTGAAAGTTGTTGGTATTCTTTCCTAAAATCATGCCCCCATTGCGAAACACAATGAGCTTCATCAATGGCAAACAAAGCCACTTTAACGTTTTTTAAAAAAGCTTGAGTTTCATCACCAACTAACCTTTCTGGAGACAGGTATAACATGTCTAAAGAGCCATCTCTGGCTTTTTTCTCAACTTCACTCACCTCTCTAGCAGATAAGGTGGAGTTAATATAAGCCGCATTAACACCCAATTGTTTCAACGCATTAACCTGATCTTGCATCAAAGCGATTAAGGGAGAAATAACGACCCCAACTCCGTCTCTAACCATTGAAGGAATCTGATAGCACAACGATTTTCCGCCACCTGTAGGCATCAAAACCAAGGCGTCTTGGTTGTTAACTATGGCATCAACAATTTCTTCTTGCTGATTCCGGAATTGGTCGTAACCAAAGACTTCTTTTAGTATTTTTTTAGCTGCAGACATTTAAATTATTTTAAACCATCCACTACCGCATATTCAACAAAATGTAATTTTTCTTCTCATCCTCATGAGTGATATTAATTTATCAGCATTCTCAAGTTTTGCGAATCAAACTTGATTTAATAGCTTCATTAAATATCAACAGAGCTTTACATGATTAAATCATTCAATCCAATCTTTACCACTTTAATTCTACTTGGAGGTAGCTTTTTAATTCTCGCCATTCCAAGTTGGATGGCTTATATTTTATTGACAGCAATTGCCGTCATTTTCATGGTTAACTTAATCTATAAAAACAATGACATCATCTTATTGATATGGCACTTCTGTGCAGAATTCATCGGCTTTTGTTTGTTGGTAACTTTATTTGTAGGCACAGTTGTATTAATGAATGGCTTGATTCCTGCATGACAGTTAATCGACCAGGCTTGGTTCAGCTTGCATTCAAGTTATATGTTGATAATTAAATTAATTTAACGATTGGTAGATGCAATGAAAAACCTGATTATCATCTCTTTATCTTTTTTGACATTAAGTGCGTGTATACAACCACCCCAACCATTGCGTGGCGAATTCAGCGACATCAGCCCAAATACCTATAAAACCAAGCCAATTCTAGATCTCAATGTTCGGTGGACTGGGTTTGTAGTAGATGTTGAAAATAAAGAAGATCACAGCTGTTTGACCATCAGAGCCAAAGTTCCAGACGAAGTGGCAAGGCCTTCGAAACGCATTCGAGTTGATCAAGGTCGATTTATTGCTTGCAAGACTACATTTTTAGAACCAGAAAGCTTCATTCGAAAAGCGGTCACTGTTACAGGTCAAGTCAAACGCGTGATTAACAAAAAAATTGATGACTTAGATTATGCATATCCATTGGTTGATGCCAAGGTCATATATGTTTGGTAAGTTACTTAGAGTTGGTTTTTAAATACTTGTTCAGTCGATAAATTTTTTCCTCTAACTGATGATTCTCTTTATACAAATCATGCAACAAACCATTGAGAAAAGGAACGCCTATAAGCCCCATGTGTACGCTCTCTAAAAACCAATTGTTTTTAACAGCAAAGCTTTCTGCATTCACATTTTTACAATACCACCCTTTTCTTGCTAATAATGTTTGATAAATAAATAGAGCGTTTTCAAAGTAGACCCCATCATCAACACCAACCAGAGCTTCTAATGGTTGATAATCGCTGCAATGGTTTATTTCAATGGCAGATTCCATTCAAACACCATAGCCAAAACACATGAACAACACGTGTACTAAACATCGTATTTATATGAAAACTTCTTTCACTTTCTGCATCACATCTTCAACAGTTATTAAATCCATTGCGCCAGCAAATTCAGTTTTCGTCCCCCATTTGACTCCATTAACTTGTTTATTTAAAAATTTCTGACAAGCCTCTTCGTATTTATCAACGGTTAATTCTGTATATTGGTATGACCCTGATCTTTTATAGTTACTCGCTGCCAATAAACCTATAACTGGTGTTCCAACACTACCGGCCATATGTAAAGGCCCTGAGTCGGGTGAAATAACCAAATCAGCTTGCCTCACTAAACAGAGTAATTGTTTTAAGGTATCTTGACCTGCTAAATTAACAACAGGGTATTTAGCTTTATTAACAATTGCGGCTACAAAACTCTTTTCTTTTTCGGATGGACTACCTGTAATAACAACTTGTACTTTTAAGATTTTGATCACTGTATCTATTAATTGGGCATACCTGTCAACCGACCAATTGCGTAAATCATGACTCGAACATGGACTGATGAGTATGGTTTTCCGGCTACCATTAATATACTTTGCTGCAAATCTTTCATCATCTTGACTGACTGGAATTTGCCAATCCATTATTTTTTCCTCACACCCTAAATACTCAGCAAACTGCATAAAACCATCCAATACATGACAATTGTGTAAATATGGAATCCGCTCATTAACAGCCAAACCATGAAGCTCTTTCGACCGATGTTTATCATAGCCAATTCGTCGCTTCGCAGAAATAAACCTAGAAACTAAATTAGCTCGTAATGACAGTTGCATCTGCAGCAACACATCAAATTCACGGCCATTCACTTTTCTTCTTAAAGCCCTCACGCCCTGCCACCCAGATGACTTATTGAATTCAATAAATTCAACGCCATGAAGTCCTTTGAGCAACCTGCTTTCTAATTGGCCAATAATCCAAGTAATTTTTGCATTTGGAAATTTATTTTGAATGGTTTTCACTACTGGTACAACATGGGTTGCATCTCCAATAGCAGATAAGCGAAAGATACAAATTGACGGTGATTGTTTTAGAGAATTCGACTGTTGTTTTAAACTTGAGTTTGTTGTCATCAATTAAATCATTTAAAATAAACCATTCTATCATTGACCAACCCTACAGCTTGCACACAATCGATATAAACAACCTATCAATTATTACTTCTGAAAAATTGAAAGATGAAATCGACCCACAATGGTTTGAGCAGGACTATTGGATGAATCAAGGCCGTTTATTAGGTGCAAATTCAGGACGTGGGTCAACATGGGTAATCAAATCCGAATGGGGTAAATGGGTATTGCGCCATTACTTTCGTGGTGGTTTGTACGCCAAAATAAATCGCGATCGTTATTTTTGGACCGGCCTGAAAAACACCCGTGCACACAAAGAGTATCAACTCTTAAATAAAATACACAAGTTAAACCTACCCAGTCCAAAGCCGATAGCTGCATTAATAATAAAAAAAGGTCTCTTTTACCGCAATGACCTGATTATGGAACACATCCAACATAAAATGACCTTTGCTCAAGGCCTCAGTAATGATTACCTTAATAATAAACACCCTGAAAATACACAAAAAACAGAAAACCATACATTAGATATAGAAACTTGGCATCGTATTGGCGAAACCATTGCAAAATATCACCAAAATGGCATATATCATTCTGATCTCAATGCACATAATATACTGTTAAATAATGAACAGGTGTTCGTTATTGATTTCGACAAAGGTGAAACAAGAAAAATCAAAAAATACTGGCAACAAGATAACATGAATCGGCTGAAAAGATCTATTGAGAAAATTAGCAACCACAATTGCGATGCTCAATTGAACAAACAATGGCAAACTTTATTAGCAGGTTATCATGCTTAATCCACCTGCGCCTGAAGTTATTGATCAACTCAATCGTCCCATTAAAGATTTGCGTATCTCTTTAACAGATCGCTGTCAGTTTCGCTGCAATTACTGTTTACCAGCTGAGCATGTGGATGTTATGCGCCAACAAAGTCAGCCTGAAAAGCACCTGAGCTTTGCTGAAATAACTCAAGTGGTTCAAGCTTTTGCCGAATTAGGAGTCAATAAAATTCGTCTCACAGGCGGAGAACCACTGTTAAGAAAGAACCTATCAACCTTGATCGGAAACATTAAAAAAATTACCGGTATAGATGAAGTGGCTTTAACTACCAACGCAGGATTATTAGATCCAGTTTTAGACGATTTAGTCAACGCAGGTTTAGATCGAATCACAATTAGTCTCGATGCATTGGATCAGGACTTATTTACTCAAATCACTGGCACCAATGTGAAAGTTGATAACATTTTACGTAGCGTTGACAGGTGTTTATCTTCCCGACTAAAACAAGTGAAGATTAATTGCGTGATTCAAAAAGGAGTTAACGAAGATCAAATCATCCCAATGTTGGCTCATTTCAGAGGCACTTCTGTTGTAGTCAGATTCATTGAATTCATGGACGTAGGCAACATCAATGGCTGGCAACCCAAGCAAGTATTCGAGTCACAACAGGCCTTAAAACTGATCGCTGATCGCTGGCCTATAAGCCCTAAACCACCTTCCAATGTCGGAGAAGTAGCTAACAGATTCGAGTTTGATGATGGCATGGGTGAGTTTGGTTTGATTTCATCTATCAGTGAACCGTTTTGTCAGGATTGTAATCGTGCTCGGCTCAGCACCCAAGGTGAAATTTATACCTGCTTATTTGCCACCCAAGGTCACCATATCAAAGCATTGATAAATAAGCCCATTGAATTACTTGAAGCCATCAGTCAAATTTGGAAGCAACGCAAAGACCAATACTCTTCACAAAGAAAAAACACAACTGCTAAAAATAAGTTACCAAAAGTAGAAATGTTTGTGATTGGCGGTTAAATAAAACATGAGTCAAATTAAATGAAACAGTCAACTGATAAATCACTCAGTCACATCGACGCAAAAAACAATCCAACCATGGTTGATGTCAGTGATAAAAATATAACAACTCGTGTTGCTATTGCACAAACGGAAGTTAAATTACCAGCAGAAGTGAAAGCAGCGATATATCAAAAAACCTATAAAGACAAACATCAAAATGAAATTAGCAGTAAAAAAGGCCCAGTTTTTCAGACTGCAATAATTGCTGGAGTAATGGCTGCTAAAAGAACTCATGAACTCATTCCTTTCTGTCACCCATTAGGGTTAGAAAATTGCAAAATTGATATAAACACTGATAAAAATCAAAACCTTTTAATTATTTGCGAATGCAAAGTCCATGGAAAAACGGGTGTTGAAATGGAAGCATTAACCGGTGCCACAATCGCTGCACTCACTGTTTACGATATGTGTAAGGCACTGAGCCATGAAATTATCATAGGGGAAACAAAATTGTTATCCAAATCTGGTGGAAAATCAATTTACAATGCTGAACAAACATCCACCAAAGAAGAGCAACCATGAAATTAAGCATTGAGTTTTACGGTCGTCTGAAAGCGCAATTCAGCACAAAACCACTTGAATTGAATGTAGCTGAACCAGACAAAACCGATAGGAATACAATCATTACTATAGAAAATATTTACTTGGATTTATGCCAGTCGTATGGTTGCAAATCAGAAATCAAAATCATCAAACCTATATTAAATGACACTTTTGCAGAGTGGAATGACCCAGTTAAAACCAATGACGTGATCGGTTTTTTCCCACCCGCCTCAGGAGGCTGAATGTTTAGCCTTAGTGAAAAAGACATTGATGTCATTCAATTGAAGCAACAAGTCATTAACCCACAAAGTGGTGGCTTTGTTTGTTTTGAAGGCTGGGTTAGAAACCATAATAGTGCTGAAGGAAAAACCAGTCAACCTGTACTTGAATTGCATTATGAAGCACATCCAAAATTAGCTGAAAAAGTGGGCAAAACAATCATTACAGATGCTTTACAGAAATTTGATATCAACGCAGCTTGTTGCTGTCATCGGATTGGCCAATTAAAAGTCGGTGATATGGCAATTTGGGTAGGCGTGTCTGCTGATCACCGCCAAGCTGCCTTCCAAGCTTGTGAGTACATTTTAAATCAAACCAAAGCCAACGTCCCTATTTGGAAAAATGAATTCTATGAGAATGGCGAATCTGGTTGGGTAGAAGCCAATCTATGACTATAAAGTTAACCAACCTAAGCTAACATGTCCACTGATAAAAAACTAAAATTTGAACATCAAAAATTTATTAAAGACCTACCTAAATTACCAGGAGTTTATCAAATGTTTGATGCCAAAAACGAAGTGATTTATGTGGGTAAGGCAAGGGTTTTAAAAAGTCGTGTTGGCAGTTATTTTACCGGTAAAGCAAAAGATAATAAAACCATGGCCTTGGTGGCATCTACTGACCACATGGCCTTCCACATCACCCGTTCTGAAGCAGAAGCACTTTTACTAGAAAATCAACTCATCAAAAAACACAGCCCAAAGTACAATGTATTGTTGAAAGATGGCAAAAGTTACCCATACATTTATTGCTCTGTTAATGAAGATGAATACCCTTTGATCGAATTCCGGCGCGGCAAAAAAAAAGGTAAAGGTCGCTATTTTGGCCCATTTCCAAGTGCCGCTTACGTGCGTAACTCCCTGCACTTCTTACAGAAAGTATTCAAAGTAAGACAGTGTAACAACAGCACATATCAAAACAGATCGCGACCTTGTTTACAACACCAAATTAATCGCTGTACTGCCCCCTGTGTAGGCTTGGTCAGTAAGAAATCATACCAACAACAGCTACAATACACTTTTGATTTTATTGAAGGTAAGTCCAACCAAGTGGTTGATTCTTTGATGAATGGCATGGAAAAAGCCGCTGACAATCAACAGTATGAAGATGCTGCGAATATCAGAGATCAAATCAAAGCAATTCGAATGATTCAAGCGAAACAGTCAGTTGAAATGCAAACTGATGACAATTTTGATGTAATAACTGTAGCTCAGCAAAATAATTTGTATATAGCAACTGTAGGCACTGTCCGTAACGGTCAATTTATGGGGTACCGCAATCATTACCCAGCAACACCCAAAGAAACTTCACTGGCTGAGTTCATGTATGCATTTTTAGGTTTGTATTACGATGATCAAATCACCGCTGATGCCATACTGTGCAACCTTGACCCAATCAATAAAGCTGAGATCTGTGAAATTTTATCAGTCATCAAAGGTAAAAAGGTTTTTGTGACATCAAAACCCAAAGGCAGCCGTTTAAAACTACTTAAGCAAGCTGAAGAAAATATGCAAAATGCTTTAACCATAAAAGCCAATAAATACCAAACATGGCAAAACAAATGGGCCTTATGGGAAATTGAGTTGGGTTTTGAACAAAAACCCAAACGCGTTGAATGTTTTGATATCAGTCATCAAATGGGTGAACATACACGCGCATCATGTGTGGTATTCGACAATCAGGGTGCAATAAAAAAAATGTATCGCCAATACATCATGGAAAACATCACTGCTGCTGATGATTATGCAGCCATGAGACAAGTAATCGAGAAAAGATTGGCCAGCATAAATAAGAGCCAATTGGGATATCCTGATGCTTTTGTGATTGATGGCGGTAAAGGACAGGTTAATCAAGCATTGGCAATTTTAGAAGAGCATGAAATCACCGAAATCCGAGTTATTGGAGTCACCAAAGATGACCACCGCACTGCTGGTGAAGAACGCATATATATCCCAGAAACCAACCAATTCATCAAACCAGAAAGCCATGGTTTGTTGTCTTTGATGGTTCAGTTTATTCGTGATGAAGCACATCGCTTTGCCATTAAAAGCCACCGCAAAGCCTATAAAAAATCCAGAACCACTTCTAGTTTAGAAGATATTCCAGGTATAGGCATCAAACGACGCAACCAACTACTCAAGCATTTTGGCGGAATTCAGGGCTTAAACAAAGCCAGCTTAGATGAAGTGAAAATGGTCAACGGTATCAGTGAGAAAATGGCTGTGGTGATTTATGAGTTTTTACACCCCAGATCTAAAAAAACTTAGCTTAACCTATACTCAATCAACCCAACGCCATATCCAGCTCAGCGATTAAGTCTTCTACATCTTCAATACCCACTGATAAACGTACCAAATTATCGGTGATACCGATTTCCAATCGTTTGGCTTCAGGCACTGATGCATGAGTCATGATAGCTGGATGATTGATTAATGATTCAATACCACCCAAGGATTCTGCCAAAGCGAATAATTGACACTTTTCCATCATTGCTTTGGTTTCTTTGATACCACCTTTGATCAAAATAGTTATAATACCTCCAAATCCACGCATTTGTCCCTTGGCCAATTTATGTTGAGGGTGCGATTTCAAACCGGGGTAAATAACTTTTTCTACCCTGGAATCTTTTTCTAGCCATTCAGCGATGGTTTGGGCATTTTGGCAATGCTTTTCCATTCGCAATGGTAAAGTCTTAAAGCCTCTTAAGGCCAAATATGAGTCGAATGCTCCGCTTACACCACCCACTGCATTTTGTAGAAAACCTACTTTCTTAGCCAACTTACGATCATTAACTGCAACAAAACCACCCACCATATCAGAATGACCATTGATGAACTTAGTCGCTGAATGCATAACTATATCCGCACCCATATCCAAAGGGTTTTGCAAGTATGGAGAAGCAAATGTATTATCTACAACAGTTAGTAAGTCATACTTTTTAGCAAATGCCGTAATTTTTTCAATGTCTACCACCTTAAGCATGGGGTTAGTTGGTGTCTCAACCCAGATCATCTTGGTTTTAGGTTTAACATAATGATCTAGGTTATCTACTTCTGCTACCAAGTCTATATAATCAAAGTCTAAATTGGCTGAACGCTCTCTCACCATACCAAATAAACGGTAGGTTCCACCATATATATCATCCATTGCAATTATGTGGTCACCAGCATCTAATAACTCAATGATGGTAGAAGTCGCTGCCATTCCTGATGCAAATGCAAAGCCGTGGCTGCCATTTTCCATCGCTGCTACAGCTCTTTCATAAGTAAACCTGGTTGGATTATGTGACCTGCCATATTCAAAACCTTGGTTTTCCCCAGGACTACTTTGGACATAAGTAGATGTCGCATATATGGGTGGCATCACAGCGCCAGTAGCTGGATCAACGAACTGACCAGCGTGTATGGCTTTGGTTTGTAACCCTTTGTATTTTTTGCTTTTTTTGTATTCGTTGTTACTCATGATAAAGAAGTTTTCAACAGTTAATCATCAGATTTTTTGTTGGACAGTCAAGCCCATACCCTCGATAATTTATTGATTGCTGTCTACCCTTCGCAGGTAATTAAGTAAATCTATACGTGTAATCAAACCCAAAAATTGATTGTTATCTTTGACTATAGCCACTTTACCGTCATCAAATATAGGCATCAACTTATCAAGGGGTGTGTCGACACTCAAAAACTCAAGATTACTGGTCATGGCAGATTCCACAGTGTCATCAAAAGCATCTGAACTTTCAAACACTTTCATCAGTAAATCGGACTCATCTATGATACCAACAATCACATCTCCGTCCATCACTGGCATTTGAGACACATCATAAAGTTTCATGCGTTGATATACTGTGGCTAAATTTTCACTGGGTCGCATAACGATGGTATCATTTGATTGATAAGGTCTTGAAATTAAATCACGTAAATCACCATGCTGCTCTGTCTCGATATAACCATTATCCATCATCCAATAATCATTATACATTTTAGACAGGTATTTATTTCCGGTGTCACAAACGAAAACCACTACATTTTTAGCTTCTTTTGCTTCTTGACAATAATTCAGTGCTGCTTGGATTAATGTCCCTGTAGAAGAGCCACCCAAAATACCCTCTTTACACAGTAATTCGCGACCAGCAGCAAAACTTTCTGCATCACTGACAGCGTATGCTTTAGTTACATGGGTAAAATCGCTGATGCTGGGCAGAAAATCCTCTCCGATACCTTCGACTTTCCAACTGCCACTGTCCTCACTGAGCACACCGTCGTTAATATACTCAGCCAATATACTACCCACAGGATCTGCCAGGATCAAATCACATTGAGGATGGTGCTCTTTCACATATTGGCTCAGGCCGGTAACTGTTCCACTGGAACCTACACCAAAAACTATGGCATCCACATCATCATTAAGTTGTTCAAATATTTCTGGTGCGGTGGTTTGATAATGTGCTTTGGGGTTATTGGGGTTAGCGAATTGATTGATGAAATATGCACCAGGTGTCTGTTTTGCTATAGTCGCTGCCAAATCTTGATAATATTGGGGATGCCCTTTGGCTACATCTGAACGGGTTAAGACAATTTCTGCTCCCATGGCTTTGAGGTTGAAGATTTTTTCTTTGCTCATTTTATCAGGGATGACCAAAATCAATTTGTATCCCTTTTGAGCCGCAACCAAGGCCAAGCCAATTCCTGTATTACCTGCAGTGCCCTCCACCAAAGTATCGCCAGGCTTGATGTGGCCTGCTTTTTCAGCTTCATCAATCATTGACATCCCAATGCGGTCTTTGATTGAGCCTCCAGGATTCATATTTTCCAATTTTAAATACAACTTACACAAACCTGTATTCAAGTGATTGACTTTTACCATGGGCGTCCGACCGATCAGGTCTAACACCGAGTTTACTACTTGCATGTGTGTCCCACCTACTAAGTTAAAATGATTTATTAAATAAGATATCTAATTGAGAATAATGATATCAACACGACGATTTTTAGCTTTACCTGCTTCAGTGTTATTATCAGCTACTGGTAATGACTCTCCCATCCCAGAAGCCTTAATGCGTTTTTCATCAACACCGTAATCCACCAATAAAGTTTTGACAGCATCAGCCCGTTTTTGTGATAAGTTTAAGTTAAAACTGTCACTGCCTGAGGAGTCAGTATGCCCTTCAATACGAATATTACGCCCTGGATAACCATCAATAAAATCTAAGACTTTGGTAAAATTGTCGACAGCTGTTTGTTTGATATTCGCAGAAGCTGAATCAAAAACAAAATCACCTAATGTCATCACCAGTCCATCAGCCGTCTCGCGAGCGGCCAATGTTTCAAGTTGGCGTCGCAAAGCATCAATCTCTTCAAAGGCTAAATCAGCTTCTTGTTTGGCTAGATCAGCTACTTTCTTTTGTGCTTCACCATAGGCGTTAGCAGCGTCCAATTCAGCTTGAGTCATTTCGGCTTGATTGGCTATTTGAGATGCCAACTCTAAGGCACGTTGTTTTTCCAATCGCTCTCTTTCCACCTCTTCGGCCTGTAAACTCAATTGTAATTGAGCACGATCAGCATCCATTCTAGCCACCGCAGCTTCAGTTTTTAAGATTTCAATATTTAAAGTTGCCATAATTTGGTCTTCAGCAAGTAGTTGCTGATCCAAGTATTCAGATTCAGCAACCATTTGGGCTTTAATCAAAGCATGTCTGGCCATGTAAACAGCATGTTCTTTAACCTTTCCACGTTGGTTATACAAACTCTCTATAGAGGCTTTGGCAGCACTTTTTTCAACCCGAGCAAATGGCTTGTACTTGGCTTCAGTAATAAAATTATCAAACTCAATACGTAATGCTTCTAACTCTAGATTTTTTTTTGCAGCTAAACTTAGTTGAGATATCAACAACATCGATACAAGTAAAAAACGAGTAATAGAATTGTTTAAGTACTTCAGTTTATCATCATTTGGGCTTCTCATTGTAGACGCTCCTGCAATTCCATTTGATATACTTGGGCAGCAGAAACTTGGTCCCGTTTGTTTAACAATTCATTGTTTTTATGATTCAATTCAGCACGCAATTTAGCAATCTGAATATCGGCATAAATTTGTTCTGTATATTGGGCTTCCAGCCCCCTCTTTCGATCGGCTTTAGCTTGTTGTACTAATTGCAGCTTTTCTTGGATAAATTTAATTTCTAATGGTGCAGCATCTGCAACTGATGAATTAATCAACGCAGCCACATCACTTTCCAACTGACCATAAGTATTATCGTCAATTTTTGTCGCCCCGGGTGAACCACAGCCCGAAAGAATGGTCAAAAACGCCAAATTCAATGCAATAACATGAATTTTCACTCTGTTTGGGCTAATAAACACCTTTACCAGTTTGTTAAAAGCCTTTGATTTATTTATAATTTGTTTTTTCATAAACCTATAATTATTCTCTTTTCTATGATTGTTCAACGCACCATAATTTTAATTTTAATTATACCAAGCCTATTTTTTGGTTTAACAAGCAAAGCAGTTGCGGCTAAAAATTTAAAAGTATTTAAACACGTAGATAAAGATGGAATTATACACTACTCATCAAAAAAGCCAGCCGGAAAATCATTTTCAGTGCTGAACATCAGATGCCCTGAATGTGCAGCTTGGCGTAACTCGGTAAATTGGAATACTACACCATTAATACTGGACAAATTCACTGCAGAAATTTCTTCTGCAGCCACTAAACATGGATTACATGCTGCACTGCTGAAGGCAGTGATTCATGCAGAATCTGCATTTAAACCGAAAGCAGTATCATCTGCTGGCGCACAAGGTTTAATGCAGCTTATGCCGTTAACTCAAAAAACCTACTCAGTAAACAACCCATACGATCCTGCACAGAACATAAATGGTGGCGCAGCTTACCTAAAACATTTAAAAAACACATACAGCACCATGGATGTGTACCTAGCGGCATACAACTCTGGTGAAACTGCTGTAGAACGATATGGAAAAACCATACCGCCTTTTCCAGAAACTCAAGAATATGTTCGACGAGTAAAAATTTTATACAAAAGATACCAGAAAAAAATTAAAAGTACTGCATCATCTACGCAACCTGCCAAAACCTACCACCTCGCCGCAACCAGTCAGTAATGGTTTTGATCAAACTTAATACTTCAAAACAAGTATTGACTCATTGTCATTGAAACAAACCACTGAACCTTTATCCTTCCCCCGGTCCCTGTTGGTCACTGCGTTGGTGTCAATATGGACACTCGCTTTCATTGTTTTACTGCCTTACTTTATTGGCAGCTCAACTATTTCACCGGCATTGTGGATACACTTATCTGCTACTCTGGTAATGTTACTACTGATTATCAGATTAGGTGGCAATATGACAGATACATTATTGTTATACGCCATTAAATTTTATTGGTTCATGTTGGCTGTTCTGGTTGGCGTGATTTATTGGTATATTGACCATTGGTTAGTTGATCAAATATTCAACACCAACAATTCTGAAAGCATCCAAAGTTGGCAACAAGCCAATTCAAACTATCATTTTTTTAGTGTATTTATCAGCTCGGTCATCATGGCACCAGTATTTGAAGAGCTGTTCTTTAGAGGCTTAATATTCAGAAGCCTATTAAAACAATTCAATTGCATTTTTGCTACCATAGTTTCAGCTTTGTTATTTGCCTTAATACATTGGAGCTGGCCTGAGTTCTTTAGTTTATTTTTGGTGGGCCTGATTTATGCGGTTCTCGCATATAAGAGCAACTCTGTTATGACCCCATTGATTGCTCATTTAGTTCATAACCTGATGACCTATTTTTACTACATCCAGTAAAAATTAGGCTCCTATAGTTAATGCTTGAGGAAAATCTAAAAAACAACTAACTGGGACCATAAAAAAACGTCTTAATGATGACAAAATTGGGGTACTCAATTTAAAACACACTTCGGCTCCGCTCAGTGAGCGGAGCCGAAGTG
>CALLLZ010000030.1 GCA_938008005.1 uncultured Marinicella sp.
CTGGAATTTCAGAAAATGTTTTCAGGCCAAATGGATGCCAATAATGCTTTTGTGGATATTCAGGCCGGTTCAGGTGGAACAGAAGCTCAGGATTGGGCAGAAATGCTGTTACGGATGTATTTACGTTGGGTTGAGTCACGAGGATGGAAAGCTGAGTTGATAGAAGTTTCAGCTGGTGATGTTGCTGGAATAAAATCAGCAACCATTAAAGTCGATGGAGAATATGCATTTGGCTGGCTTCGAACCGAAATCGGAGTGCATAGATTGGTCCGAAAATCACCCTTTGACTCAAGTAATAAACGTCACACCAGTTTTGCGGCTTTGTTTGTTTCTCCAGAAATTGATGACAGCTATGATGTTGAAATTGATCCTTCGGACTTAAGGATTGACGTATATCGGTCGTCAGGCGCGGGTGGACAACATGTTAACAAGACAGAATCTGCAGTGCGAATCACCCATGTGCCGACCAATACCGTGGTTCAATGTCAAAATGGACGATCTCAGCATCAAAACAAAGCCACTGCCATGCAGCAGCTTAAGGCGAAGTTGTATGAACTGGAAATGCAAAAGCGCAACGAAGAATCGCAATCTTTAGAAGATACCAAATCTGACATTGGCTGGGGCAGTCAAATACGCTCTTACGTTTTAGACCAGTCTCGGATCAAAGATTTAAGAACGGGTGTAGAAAACACCAACACCCAATCCGTATTAGATGGTAACCTTGATAAATTCATAGAAGCCAGCTTAAAACAAGGCCTATAAAAAAGTTGTATAGGACATAGCCCATGTGGAAATGGGTGTTTATGGGCTTGCTGTTTAGGCCTTAAAATTGAAATTAAAATTTGACCACAAATAAATACAGATATCATGACTGAAGACAATAAACTCATTGCTGAAAGACGTGGCAAACTCGATGCCATCAGAACCGAGCGTAATGCTTATCCAAATCAATTCAGACGCACCAATTTGGGTGCAGATTTACACGCCAAATATGATTCGGTTGCTAAGGAAGATTTAGACCCGCAAAATATTGAAGTGGCTGTGGTTGGTCGCATGATGAGCCAAAGATTATTTGGTAAAGGTGGTTTTGCGGTGTTGAAAGATGTGTCAGGCGATATTCAGTTATTTGTGCAATTGAAAGGTGTAGGTGAGGATGTTTTCGAAGACTTTAAAACCTGGGACATGGGTGATATTGTTTATGGTAAAGGTAAATTGTTCAAGACCAAGACCAATGAGCTTTCTGTCAATGTCAGTGAGTTAAAACTGGTGACCAAGTCGTTACGTCCTTTGCCGGAGAAATTCCATGGCCTGTCAGATCAGGAAACACGATATCGTCAGCGTTATGTGGACTTGATTGTTAATGATGAATCGGCTGATGTATTTAAAGTTCGTTCCAAAATGGTTTCACACATCAGGCGTTTTATGGAAGATCGAGAATTTTTGGAAGTTGAAACGCCAATGATGCATATGATTCCTGGCGGTGCAACAGCTAAACCTTTTACTACTCATCACAATGCATTGGACTTGGAATTGTATTTGCGAGTTGCCCCTGAGTTATTTTTGAAACGGTTAACTGTTGGTGGTTTTGAGAAAGTGTTTGAAATCAACCGCAATTTCAGAAATGAAGGTGTTTCTACCAAACATAACCCTGAATTCACCATGATGGAATTCTATTGGGCGTATGCTGATTACAATGATTTAATGGATATTACTGAAGATTTGTTTAAATCGTTGGCTGATCAAGTTAAAGGCACCCACCAATTCGAATATCAAGGGCATCAATTGGATTTTGGTCAACCTTTTAAACGCCAATCAATGACTTCATTGGTGGTTGAATACAGCGAAGGATTAACAATCGAAGACTGTAATAATTTGTCACTTATGCATAAGTATTGTGATGCCAAAGGTGTTTCTTACGATAAAAAATGGAAAAAAGGTGAATTATTGGCTGAATTGTTCGATTTGTATGTTGAAGCTAACCTCATTCAACCCACTTTTGTGACAGAATATCCCATAGAGATATCACCTTTGTCACGAAGAAATGATGAAAACCCTGAGATCACTGATCGATTTGAATTGTTTATTTGTGGGAATGAGATTGCCAATGGCTTCTCGGAGTTGAATGACCCGGAAGATCAGGCAGATCGATTTAAACAACAGGTGGCGAATTTAGAAGCAGGAGACGATGAAGCCATGCACTATGATGCTGATTATATACGTGCCTTAGAATACGGTATGCCTCCGGCAGCTGGAGAAGGTATAGGAATTGATCGATTGGTGATGTTGTTCACAGACTCCGCGTCTATTCGTGATGTATTATTATTCCCATACATGAAGCCCGAGTAAAAAAGAAATGAATGAAAACCAAGGCATTAGACACGCAAGAAAAACTGTAGATGCATCCTGCCTGTTATTGTACAGGGGACATTCATGTGTCAGTAATGTTAAAAATATTTCAGCTTCAGGTATCTTGATTGAACCTGTAGAAGATGAATGTATCAATGACTTGGAACTAGACGCTGTTTGTATTCTTGAAATTGTGGTTAACGATACATTTAACTTACATGTGTCATCTAAAGTCACCCGTATTAACGACAATGAAATTGCCTTGCACTATATTTCTATCCCGGATGACAAACAAGTTGCCTTGTGGCAATTACTGGGTGATCATGTCCATGAAGTTGAAACATTTGACCTTTAAGCTTAATTAACAGCTGTGTCTGTTTACTTCAGTTTTATTGTCACTTCTGTGTTATTGGCTTTGACTCCGGGTCCTGATGTTCTTTTGGTGGTGGCAATCGCAGCCAAAGAAGGTTTTAAAAAAGCACTGCAATTAACTTTGGGTTTAGCCAGTGGAGTCATCTTTCATACTTTACTGATTATATTAGGCTTGTCAGCCATCATTATCGCCAGTCCTTTGGCCATGCAGTTAATTGCGTTATTTGGTGCTTTATATTTACTTTATTTGGCTTGGTTGACATGGCAGCATAGGAATGATTCTATTCTCGCGACTGACACCCCTCAAATCAAGGGTTCGTATTATTGGCGTGGTGTTATTATGAATATATCCAACCCTAAAGTGTTGTTATTCTTCTTGGCACTGTTTCCGCAATTTGCTCAGTTAGATCAACCTGGTTATCACTGGCGTATCGCAATTTTAGGATTGATGTTTATTGGAGTAACCATTGTCGTGTTTGGAGGTCTGGCTTATTTAACGGCAAAAAGTACGCAAAATTTCATGCGCAATCCTCAATTTAAACTAGGTATGGATTACGTCACTGTGCTGATATTTTTGTTTTTGGCGGGTTTGTTGTTGTACTCAATTTTTAAAAATTCACTGTAACCTTAATGCCATCAAGTCGTTGTAAGAGCAATAACTTCGAATAAAATTATTATGATCTTAAATAGGTTTAAAGTAACCTGCGTGTTATTCAGCTTATCTAACCTAGGTTTCGCCCTTGCTGATTCATCTGGTATTACATTTAAGAACCACGATGGTTTCCTTTCAATCGGGACGCTTTCAAACAGGACTGCTTCAATTACTCTGGTAGATATTGATAAGGACAACGATTTGGATGTGTTGGTTGCTAATGGGAGACATTGGGCGGAACAAAATTACTTGTACTATAACAATGGGAAGGCTGGTTTTAAAAAAGCCCAAAAGATTGGCCGTTTCATGGAAGGTTCTTATGCAATTGCTGTGGCAGATTTTAACTCTGATGGGCATATGGATATCGCTGTTGCCAACGATAAAGTAGAGAATAAGATTCATTGGGGTGAAAGCAATGACATATTTTCAAAAGAGTCTTCTTTTGGAAACCCATCGTTTGGTTCTAGACATTTGCTTGCAAAAGACATTGATTTAGATGGCGATGTTGATTTATTAATTTCAAATAGAAAAGCGGTTAATGAAATTTGTCTTAACGATGGGCAAGGCTTTTTTGCATGTGACAATACCTTCGGTGCAGCTCAAGCACAGACCATCCAAGCAGCGGTTTTTGATTTTAACAAAGATGGTTATTTAGACATAGTCACAGCCGAAAGAGGTTCCAAAAACAATATTTACATTAATGATGGGAAACTGGGTTTTTCTTCAATAATTCAGTTTGGAGAAGAGCAGAGTCAAACCAGATCTATTGCCGTGGCTGATGTAGATAAAGATGGTTGGTTAGACATTCTTGCTGGGAATTTAGGCGCTGAGAACACATTGT
>CALLLZ010000031.1 GCA_938008005.1 uncultured Marinicella sp.
AAGCACCCGCTTGAAAACCGGTTATTTTATCTGTCAAGGCACCGCGGGCTGTTAACATCAGCACAGGCGTATCAAGTTGGAATTCACCCTTGAGTTTTCGACACAAAGTAAAGCCATCCATCTTAGGAAGATTAATGTCTAAAATGATCACATCAAAAGACTGACTGGTCGCCAAAGCCAAACCCAACTCTCCATTATCTGCAAAATCAACATCATGACCCAAAGCAGTTAAATAATCGCCTATATTGCCTGCCAAATCCGGGTGGTCCTCTACCAATAACAACCTCATAATTGTTGGTACAACTCGATTGGTTTTTTGATTCGGTGATTTGCTATCAGTAAACCCATGACAGCAAACACCGATGTTACCAAAAACATAAGTAGCGTTAAACCACCCCAGTCAGGAACATATGTGACGCCGAATTGTTGTTTAAACATCAAACCAGCAATTAATTGGGCTCCCAGCACCCCTATCAGACAAGCCACAAAACCCACAACCGCCTGTTCTACCAATAACATCAAATAAATCTTTTTCTTTACCACACCCATGGCACGCATCAAATTAATCAGCTTGTATTGGGTATGCATACCAGCAAAAGCCGAAGCCATCAATACGGTAAGTGCAGCTGATACCAATAACACCAAAATACTGTCCATCATCTTTGTCATGGCAACCATGATAGCACGCATCCTACCCACCTGCTCTTCAAGGTCAGTAATCAAAACTGTTGGAAATTCAGCAGTAATTTGCTTTATGACTTGTTTACTATCACCCATTATTTCTATGCCTCCCATGTCGTATTGAGCAAAATCAACCAATCCATCAGGGGCGAACATAAACCAAAACATCACCATGGATCCACCACTCTTGAAGGTTCGGCTGCTACTGATTTTTGCTGACAAATATTCCTCACCAATTTTAAACTCCAGTTCATCACCAATTTCCAAACCTAAATCACTCATGACTTCAGCTTCTACAGAAACGTCTCCACTACCGACTTCAGGCCATTGGCCACTGATTAAATCATTATTTGCTGGCAAGCTTTCAGACCATGATAAACGCACTGGTGAACGAGTCTCTTCTCTGGTGTCACTTTCTTCTGTTAAAGCCTGATCTATTGCGACACCATTGATACCATGTAATTTAGCTGTAACAGTAGGATAATTGCCTTTGATAGAAACCTGATTATTTTGCAACAACTTAACAAAATCAGACCTTTGTTCAACAGGTAATCCACTGAATAAGTAGTTGCCATCATGACTTAAGCGTTGCACTTGGTAACGGTCCAAAAAACTACCGCGTAAATTAGCAGTCATTAACAATGCCATCACAGCCAATGCCATGGTAGTCATGGTAGCCATATGTTTTTGGGGGCTGCGACCAATGGACCGCAAAGCCACTCGAACAATACCGTGATTGAAATGATGTAAAAACCCTGTGCTTTTATTAAGTAACCAGCCAAAAGCCAATGCCAATAAAACCAGTACAACAACACCGATACATAAATACAAAGTTAAACGTAAGTTGTCACTGTGATACCAAAGCAACAAAACCACACAAACCAATACGCTGAGCATTGAAAATAATTGATTTTTTCCCACTTCAGTATGACCTCGTAAAACTTGATTCACGGGAATCGATGAAAGTGCTTTGAGCCTCGGGTATACAAAAGCCAATAACGTTAACAAAGTCATCCCCAAGGTAGTCAGCGATACTTGCCAACGGAAAGACAGATCGGCCAAAATTAAATGTGGACTTAACACTTCTTTCAATACAGGTTGTATCCGCCAACCCAACCAACTACCCAACAGACCACTGACACATGCGACCAAAATCAACTGTAACATCAATGCATAGGTGAATACCTCTCGTTTCAAACCCATGCACCTCATCACAGTAACTGGCAATACATACTTTCGGATTGAGAAACTGGCTAGAATAGCCGCTGCTGCACCACAAAGCAACAGCACCAAGACCATCACCATACCCAGCATTTTATCTGCCCGTTCGGCCATTCTAGAGAATGGATGCCCTCCTTCATCCGGCTTAAGCACTTGATAGTCTATTGCTAACCTATCAGGCAAAGATGATTCAAACTGATCCAAGGTCACTTTATCGGCATTGAATAAATAGCGAAATTCATTTCTGCCATTATCAAGTTGTAATCCAATGGTGTTGAGGTCATTTAAATGCACCATTACTCGAGGTAAAATATGTTGCAGTTGGGTAAGCCTGTCTGGTTCAAAAAGCACTTGAGCAGTAACAGTAAAGGCAACTTCTCCAATGTAAATTTGATCCCCAATTTCAGCACCAAGGACAGCCATAGCCCGAGCATCCAGCCAGGCTTGATGTCCCATTAAGTGTTCACCTCTGGCCGTAAATTCTCCACCGCCGTTATGTAACTTGATTGCATCTTGTGAAGGGTACGTAGATGAAACACCTTTCAATGCAATGCTGTGATAGTTTAGTGGTCCTGTTGCACCATGCGTTAATGACACCGTTTGCACAGGATCTTCAATACCTGCGTCTGCCCCCCCCGCGTTTACCCACCATTGATCAGGCAGCTGATATTCACTGCGTATAACCAAAGGTGCGCCCAAAAAATCAGCAATATCATGATTTAATGCCTGCTGTACACCAGCAGAAAAATAGGCCAGCCCACTGGCCACCAATGCAACAAAAAATAAACAGCCCGCTAACAAAACATAAGCCTTTTGCGAAAATGATCTCCACCCCAATGAACGCAATAAAATCACAGTTTGTAACCATTGCCCTGGGAGTTTTTGACTATGGAGGTTTTTATAAGAATTAGATTTCACGCAACACCCCTCCCGATAACACATAAGTGGCATCACATAATTGGGCCAATTTATCATCATGGGTTACCAGCACCATGGCATTGTGACTCTCATGATGTAAATCAAATAACTGCTTGATTACCAACTGTGCTGTTCTTTGATCTAAATTAGCTGTTGGTTCATCTGCAAACAAAATACTTGGCTGTACCGCAAACGCCCTGCACAAAGCCACACGTTGTTGCTCACCACCTGATAATTGCTTTGGATAATGATGTGATCGTGTTACCAGCCCCAACACATCCAACCAATGTCGGGCAGTTTTTCTAGGCTCCTTATGACCAAATAGCTCCAACGGCAATGCCACATTTTCTAAAGCAGTTAAATCTTCCATCAAATAAAAAGACTGAAATACGAAACCAGCACAAGAAGCCCTGAACTGCGCCCTTTGGTCTTCATCCATTGTGGTGAGTTCTTGGTTATTCAATTTAATCGAACCCATCTGGGGTAGATCCAATCCGGCCAATAAGCCCAATAAAGTAGACTTACCGCTCCCAGACTCACCCAAAATCGCTACTGACTGACGACTATCAACAGCAAGATCAACACCATTGAGTATATGTAATTGACCTTCAGGAGTTTCAATATTTCTATGGACATCTTGAGCTTGAAGTATAGCTTGTTTCATTTATACTCACCCATCATGTGTTCATCAATAAAGGCCAATACCACTTCTTGAAAACCATCTGGCAATCGATGACCACTGTCAAAGTACTGAACTTCTTTATTCGGGCTCTTAATCAAATCATACACATACTGATATTCAGTTTCAGTTGTATATGGGTCCTGTTTAGCTGCCAGCAATAAAACCTGTGCTTTTTCAATTTGAGCTACATGCTGTCTTGGCGCCACAGGAGATTCAAGTGCACTGACATAAGGCGGTACCATGCTCACCACATAACTAACATTCGATTCATAAGCTGCTAGCAGAAGACTCATTTGAGCGCCCATACTGTAACCAAAGGCAGCCGTTTCAGTGGTTATGATTGGGTATGTTGATTCCATCCAATTGAGTACCAAACGGTAATCTCTCACTGAACCAACAATCATGTCGTTATACATTCGTCTGTGGGCGCTGTGCGCTTTGGCAATAATCTCCTTGGGCCCCATGTCGTTTATTTTCCTCATGCCATGATGCCTGGCATCAAGAGCCAAGATCGCATAACCGTTTTTACGTAAATGTTCGCCAATTAAACCGGCTTTGATTGCTCGCTCTTTATCAAACCAAAGATTTTGATCCGTCCCCATGGCATGTAGCATCAAAGCCAATTTAAAGGGTTGTTTAGCAGCAAGATCATAGTCTTTCGGCAAAGCCAATGTGCCAAATACTTTTTGTTCATCATCACTGATGAACTCTAAACTGAATTTCGCACCCAAAGCATCACCAGCTATACTTTTTTGCTGCATTTGAATATCAAACTGTGGATCAACATCAAACCACTCACTCAGTACTTGCTGTGCTTGCTCGCCATAAATGATTGCGCCAGCATGAGACTCTTGAAACAACGTTAAACTCAGAATTAAAGTAAAAAATGAAATTGTTTTGGTTAACATAGATAACTCCTGATAAGTAAAGAATAAAACCAGCGTACCAAAACCAACTTCAAATTAAGTTCAAATGAAAGAACCTGATCCTTGGGGCGCGCGCACGTAATAAACTCAATTGGTCGCGCAGTTAATTCAACTCAGCTCATTTCTA
>CALLLZ010000032.1 GCA_938008005.1 uncultured Marinicella sp.
GTTCACTGGTGGTGATGACGGAATTTTTGATGATGGCTTTGATGAACAACCTTAATCATCATTAGATGTTTGATAACAAAGGAGAAATAACATGAAAAATTTAAAAAGCAATGAATTTCATATTGAAAAAACCACCATGCGTGAATTGACCTCAAATGAAATCAATGATGTAGCAGGAGGTACCACAGGTGTCATATTGCCCATTGTTACCACCATTATCGTTTCAACGTCACTTTTAACAACATTAACCGGTGAAGGTGAGGAAGATCCACATTAAATAATGATGCTTTAAAAAGTACATTTAACGATCATAAAGAAAATGATTCTAGATTCATTTTCTTATGACCAAATAGATAGTTGTACGTATCTATTTGGAAAACCCTTGGAAGAAAAAACATCCAAGGAAAATATTAATTAACTAAAGAGTATTAAAATGAAAAATTTAGAATTTAACATAGAAAAATCAACAATGCGTGAATTGACATCTTCGGAAACAGAAATTGTAGGGGGTGGATTTACGCTGCATTGTGCACGTATTACATGGACTATCATAACTGGTACCGGTGATGGTGATGATGACGGAATTTTTGATGATGGATTTGATGAACAACCATAATATTTAACAGTTCAAAAGCCCTGCTTATTTGCAGGGGTTTTTTGATTTTAAAAAAAGTGATTTGAAAAAGTGTCTTCATATCAGCGGTATAGCCTTAGATATAAAGAAATGCGACTCTGAGTATGCTGATAACCGTTGAATCAATCACGTGAATTCACTTTTATCAATACAACAACCTTTAAAAGAACGTTCCTTTTGGTGGTGTTTTTTTAGATTTCAGGACAAGAACCTTATTTGTGGTTATATCATAAAAACCTTGTCCTAATTTTATTAACACCTTTTTAAACATTCCCTATAAATTATCAATTGTGTTCACAAACACAACAAGTCATTTCTATATTTTATGATGTAGAAATTTATATTTAAATCAATAACAAGAAAGTGAAATCATTAAACCAAAACTTTACAGTTAAATTAATAACTTCACTGATTTTACAAGGAGTAAAAAATGAAACAATTAACAATGAATGAGATTAATGAAGTCGGCGGTGGACCACACCCTTTTGTAACATTTCTAGTTGGCTACGTAGGTAGTCATGCTTTAAACAATGTGTTTTCTGCATTTAATGACTGGGCGATAGCAAATTCAACGCCGTCTTGGTCCTATGCGGAAGTTGAGGCTTATATGGATACATTGCCCAATGGCAGCATCGAATAATATTATCTGTTCAGAGCGATTAACTTTTTAATCGCTCATTGCTTAACAATATGAGCATAACTTTTTAAAATAAAAATTATATGAACCACATTATTTATTTCTTATTCGGCTTTTTTATCGCCAGATTTTTCAGGTCACATGCGATCGTTCCATTTTGGGTCGAGTTATGCATTGTTCTTACAGTCGCATTGATATTGAACTGGTTTGTTAAAAAACGCAAAGGTTGATTTACTTAACTGCTGGTTTAATAACCTGTCGTTGAAATTCATACCAAATAGGGTAGTGGTTTTGCCGTTACTCACGCTTTCAATATACCATCGATTTTTTATACTGGGGTATAGGTATTAGTGACCCTAAAAAATGAAAGAGCTTGAAATTGAACTGTCTCAATATAAAAAAATGTGCGCAGAATTAGCCCATGAAAACCATGTGTTTATCACACCTATATTTAAAGCGTGTTGGCATAAGCTAAACAAAGTTTCAAACTATTTTTTGCTAAGTAATTAGAATTAAAAAAAATGTCCTTTATTTGATAACAGCTTTTGAATTTTTTCGATAAATTGCTCTTCTTAAAGTACTAATACAAACAACTAAACCAATAATCATGACCGCAAAATTATACAGAAAAGAATCTATTGAAAACCAAACACAACGTCTGTTTGGACAAGTCTTACTATTACGCCCGTTGTCATTTTGGGTTATGACTTTGGGTGTGCTGATTGTGGTCAGTATCGTGACTACATTTTTAATCTATGGTAAATTTGCCAGGCGCGAGGCGGTGGTGGGCTTTCTGGTGCCTGATCAAGGCATGGTCAGGGTATATGCACCATTTAATGGCATCATCGAAAGCAAAGAAATTATCGATGGCCAAAATGTAAAAAAAGGCGATGCACTGTTTAAAGTCTCAACCCAAAAAAATTCTTTTGATAACCTTTCTGTCAATCAACAACTTGTTGAACAACTGCGTGACCGTCAGAATCAAATGGAGCAACGCATAACAGATGAAGTGGCTGTTTTTGACAGTGAAAACAACAGAATAAAACTGTCACTTAAAAGTCTGAAAGAAGAACTGAGGCAGCTAGAATTACAACTCGAGACCGTACAAAGTCAACTGGATCTAGCCGGCTCGCAGTGGCAAAAATATCAAGAACTCAGAACCCGTGGTTTGATTCTTGAACCTGAGCTGATCAGTAAGAAGAATGCATATTTAACCGCGCAAAATAATTTTGATTCAACCACCAGGGTTAAGATCGCCAAAGTCAATGAACTGGCCACCATTCAAAAAGAATTTGAGCAACTCCCCTTAAGAAAAAGTAATCGATTACAAGAGTTAAATAACAGCAAAATACAATTACAAGAACGATTGATTGAACTTGAATCCAATGAAGCTTATGCAGTCAAGGCGAGCATCGATGGTCGAGTGACTTCAGTACAGACCCACCCAGGGCAAACCGTCTCATCTAACAGTTCTTTACTGACGATTATTCCAGATGAAACACAGCTCTTTGCAGAGCTTTTTTTACCTTCTCGAGCCATAGGGTTTGTCAACACCGGCCAACAAGTTCTGATTCGGTATGATGCTTTTCCCTATCAACGTTATGGACTTTATGAAGGTGTTATTATTCAAGTGGCTCAGGCAGTGATAGATCCCAACGAAGCCGCTATACCCCTACCAACTACAGAGCCTGTTTACCGAGTTAAGGTAAAGATAGAATCCCAAGTCGTTGATGCCCATGGTAAACAAATGCCGCTTCAAGCTGGCATGTCAATTTCAGCAGATATTATTCTTGAAGAACGCAGTTTGGGT
>CALLLZ010000033.1 GCA_938008005.1 uncultured Marinicella sp.
CGTCGACTTCAGCCATAAAATCAGATGTTCAACACCTTTGACTTGAGTCAATCGACCTGGCATAAGCACAGTTTTATAAGCTTGACCATTCGGTAAGTTTCGGCGGAACACTTTAAGCCAATCAGGATCAACTTGATGCCCATAATCAAATTGCTTATCAATGCCCCTATAAATCAACTCTGGGGAGGTAAATTTGAAATGGTCATTGAAATTTTTTATCAAATAACTTTTGGCTGTCTCAGAAACCGCAATCACTGCGTCTCCACGGGCCATGATTGATGAATACCGGCTCACTGAATGCAAACCATGTAAAGTAGTCACAAATCTTGGCTTGGCTGAATGCTTTATCCGCTTAATCGCCCAATAACACAACCAAGCAGGTAAACGAGAGCGAGCATGCACAATATCTACTTTCCAATCTAACATCACACGTTGTAATTTTTTTACGGACAACAAGGATATTGGAGATTTTTTCCCCACATTCATGGTGAGATGAGTAATTTGATGGTTATTTAATTCAGCCACCAACGCTCCACCTGCAGATACGATTATTGGCTTGTAGCCTTGTTGCTTCAAATAAATAGCGAACTCAACAGTGCCTCGCTCTACACCACCTACCTTCAGTGCAGGAAGCACTTGTAAAATAGTGAGTTGAGCTGCCGATTTATTATGAGCTTCAGATGACATGAATGCTCAAGCCTTCACACAGTTTGATTGAATTTTGATAATGGTTCAATCTTTTAAAATATATTTAGCACCACAGTATGGACAAACAGCTTCACCCGTTTCTTCAATCGACAAGAATACTTTGGGGTGTGAATTCCATACCGCCATATCTTTACCAGGGCAAGACAAAGGCAGCTCACTGGATTTAACATGATAAACTTTTTCGGTGTTGGCGGCTTCTTGATTCATAGTCAATCCTAAAATTCAATTCTTTAAAATTTGGGATGTTTTGTTCAACATCATTTATTTGATTTATGTTTAGGTTATCAATTACTTGCTATGCAGCATCTAAATTGACAACTATAATAGATCGCGTATTATAAACTGTGTAGGCGTTTGAATAAAGTAAATCTATGTTGGGTGTTGTCAGAAGGACGCAAGGGTCATGAAATTCAAAGTATGACGCTGGCTAAGCACTTGGGCATTAAAACCTTTCTTCATATTTTCAACCTAAGACAACCTTGGGAGTTCCTGACCCCCAGAATCATTCCCAGCTTTCAAAATGGGTTACAGTGGCATAACGGCCAACCTGATTTCAACACTTCTCCTGACATTATCATAACTACTGGTAAAAAAGCCGCAGCTGTGGGTAAGTATGTAACAGAAAGATTCAGAAAACAATCGGCACAACTTAAACACATTCAAATTCTCAACCCCAAAGATAACAGTAACAACTATGATCTATTACTCATACCTGAACATGATCAAAAGAGCGGTTCAAATATAGTCACATTTGCAGGAAGCATACACCCATTCAGCCCACAATGGTTCAAAGAAGCGAAACACTCATCAACTCATCAATGCCCTTCATTAGCAATAATAATTGGCAACCCGCCCACCCAATATTTTAGACAAAGCTTTAAAAACGAACTCCAAAAGATCCGTTTGCAATATCCTGGCCGGCCTATTATTTTTTGTGGATCCCCTAGACTTTCGAAAAGAGTCATAGATGAAATAAAGGCATTATTAACCCCCATAGACACTTTCTGGTTTAATAAGAAAGACGGATTAAACCCTTATAAACATCTGTTGCAACAATCCAAACACTTGTATATCACAGCAGACAGCCTCAATATGTTGAACGAAGGTGCAAGCAGTGACATCCCAATAACATTATTAGCCAAACACTACATTCAAAACCCCAAACACCATAGGTTTATTGAATCACTGGCATATAGATGGCAAGGTTTCGAGAAAAACACCACAAAGTCAATCGTGCCACCACGTTATACTCTAGACAAAATTCTCAAGGATGCTCGATTTCAAAAACTACTGAATTCACCATTTTCATCCAGCAAAGGATAAGGTTTTCCTTGCCTTTGACACAAATCAGCAATTTTCGGCCAACACCATTCAAACAACAATTGATCATATGTTATCGGGTCTAATGATTGATTATCATACATCCCCAAAGCCTGACGCTGTTTTTGTGCCTCATACAATATCAAAGCACATGCCACTGAAACGTTCAGCGACTCAACCATACCTAACATTGGAACAATGATATGTTGATCAACTTGATCAGCTGTTGATTGAGACATGCCTTCCAATTCAGCACCCATCACAACAGCTGTTGGTTGAGTATAATCAATCATTCGATAGTCGACTGCCTGATCAGAAAAGTGTGCCGCCAATAGCTGATGCCCGGAGGCTTTTAATTGCTTCGCCGCTTTACTAAAATCATCATGTTTGTGAGCAATGACGTATTTTTGTGAGCCCTTTGCAGTATTTGCGAAAGGCCGATAACCTTCTTTGACTGGAATATAATGTGCTTCAAATATGCCCACTGCATCACATGAGCGAATGATGGCATTGAAGTTATGCGGTTTATGCACCCAATCCATAACAACAGTCAAATCAGTCTGTCTGGCTTGAAGCACTTGTTTTAATCTTTTGAAACGTGTTGGTGTCATGGCATTATTCTTAAACGAAAAAAAGCAGCCATTTAGACTGCTTCCATTTTTTTGTCAACCTTGTGATTTTAGCTTAATTGACTTTGATACGTTTCTCAACAACAACATGATTTAAATAAACCTCACCCGCACTACCGGATGTGGTAAACCCATCAATACCTTCAGCGGAGTCCGTTTTAATAAATATACCAGCCATCATATTGATATATTGCCCTGGAGCTGAATTTAAAGGATTAATCAGAAACTTACTGTAAGAAATCCTCAGTGTTTGACCAGGGTTTACAACCGCGGAGCGTATTTCACTGACTCGAAATTTTTTGTAATAACCACAACCTATACCTGGGTCATCTTCATTACAAAGAAACCAATCATCAGCTGGGGTATATGTAAAATGCGCAGAATCTGTATCTTCAAATGGCCAATAATCCATATAATCAAACTTTTGTTGAACTGCACTTGTATTGGTATAAGTAACTTCGTAATCAATTGCAGCAACACTGCCATTAACTTCATCAGGAAGACCTTCATAGCTAAGAACGCCAAAACCATCTAGAACCTCAATCACATCTTGATCTATTTCTTCAAAACCTGTACTGGAAATTACGTCATGCAAAGTAGAAGCAACACACTTGGCTTTATTCCGATTTTCACTTCTGATATTAATACTCTTCCCTAATAAATCGTATGATACGTTTTGTCCTACTCCCAAGTTAAAATCTCGAAGCTGGGGGAATTCATAACCCATAGAATTGGGCTCATCCACCCTCAATTGCACATCAGATATGGGTTCATAACCCAATATATGGGTGCAAAGTATTGGGAACTCAGTAACAACCGACATAACGTCATCATCAACACTATACAAGGCCAAATCCAGCATCGGCATGGCTGTGTTTTTTACTGAAGGAGTATCTGAGTCTAATTTTAAATCAAGCTGTGCATATGATAAATTTGTCATAAGCAAGGCGCCAATTAAGAGTAGAGGTTTGCATTCTACAGTCTTTGGTATTTTCATTTCTTTTATTACCTATTAAATTATTCAAGTTACGTTTTTTGTTTTATCGTTTGCGGTTTTCTGACTCGTAGTTTACTATTTTTTCAAATTATCGTGTTAAAAGATTGTTATAACAGGCACTAATTCATTAAAAATGAAGCATTTTTGTGAGCAAACAAGCAATATTCCAGCGAAATCTAGTTTAAATTGTTGTATATTTGTCAGCTTATTTTAAATGAGTAATTTTATGACTAAAAAGCTGTTCTTGTTGTTTCTGCTTTCAACTTGTTCTGTTGAGGCAGCTAAATCCCCTGATTTGACTAAAATGTCTGAAGAGGAAAAACAACTTACCGGGCTCAATAAATTATCAACCGATGAACTCGATGCACTTGGCGAGTGGCTTAAAAACGAGCAAACTGTAATCAACCGTGAGAACAGACGACGCAACGCTGGATTTGAAGGCCGAAAGCTAGGCAGCGATCGACGTGAATTCAAAGCTCGGTTAGAAAAACAGTACACAGATAAATTGGGTAGAACCTATTATGAACTAGACAACGGTCAAATCTGGAAGAGCACATTCATTGGCTCAGTATTTCTTAAAGCCAGTGGCCCCAAGATAGTCACTATAGAACCATCATCTTTGGGTTCTTGGAAAATGACAGGTGATGGCAATTCAAATGTAAAAGTTATCAGGATTAAATAAATTATGAATAAAGTAAATTCCAAAAAACAAGCAATGAAAATCACTCCATTTGTCATGATGTGTGTGTGTTTCATGTTTTCATCGACATCCTATTCTCAAGTCCCATCCGATGTAGGTTTAGAGCTAGTAGGTAGTGTCGGCAACAATGTTGGCGTCAGACATGCCGGCGATGGATCTAATCGTTTGTTTGTGATCAACCAAAACGGCATCATTCGCATTTTTGATGATCAAGATAATTTATTGCCAACTCCTTTTTTGGATATCAGCAGCAGGGTTACTTGTTGCGGTGAACGCGGTTTACTTGGCCTCGCTTTTCATCCTGACTACAGTAACAATGGTTTTTTCTTTGTGAATTATTCAAAATCTGGTACCAATTCTGGTGACACCATAATCGAACGGTACCAAGTTTCCGCGGACCCAAATGTTGCTGATGCAGGTTCTGGACAAGTACTGATGAGGATCATTCAAGATTTCAGCAACCACAATGGTGGCAACATAGCTTTTGGGCCAGATGGCTACCTATACATTGGAATGGGTGATGGCGGCAGTGGTGGCGACCCTGAAAATCGAGCTCAAGTGTTGGCATCTAACTTAGGTAAGATGCTCAGAATTGATGTTGATAATGACAATGCGCCTAATCACCCTGCACCCGCCAATTTTGAAGCAGACTCTTGCCCTCAAGATACTGGCAACTATGCCATACCCGCAGACAACCCATTTGTCACGACACCAGCTGGTTCGTGCCCTGAAATTTGGGCTTATGGCTTAAGAAACCCATGGCGTTTTAGTTTTGACAAAGACACTGGCGACCTATTTATCGGTGATGTGGGACAAAATGCCAAAGAAGAAATTGACTTCCAACCAGCAAACAGTACTGGTGGAGAGAACTATGGATGGAAATGCCGAGAGGCTGATCAAAATTTCAGCGGATGCACCGGCACTTTTGTTGAACCAATTCTGGTAAAAAATCACAGCCAAAGCCGTTGTTCCATTACTGGTGGATACATGTATCGAGGCCCAGTTAATAGCATCCAAGGCAATTACATTTATGGCGACTACTGTTCTGGCCAAGTCTTTTTTGCTCAAGACTCAGGCACCAGCTGGACAGAAGATTTATGGTCGATTCCTGCGGGGATTAGCTTTGCATTTAATCTAACCAGCTTTGGAGAAGACGAAGCCGGAAACATATATATTTCCAAGCAAAGTGGTGATTTCTACAGAATTACTGGAGATGTTACTATGGACGACTTAATTTTCGCTTCAGGGTTTGAAAACTAAATAAACATTCAATTCAAAAACAAGCCAATGATGAAAATCATTGGCTTGGACGTTCAACATTTATGGCCTAACATTTGTTTTAAACATTAAACCTAAAGTGCAGAACATCACCTTCTTTAACGACATACTCTTTACCTTCTAACCTAAGTTTCCCAGCTTCTTTACAACCTGCTTCACCCCGGTACTCAATAAAATCATCAAAAGCCATGGTTTCAGCACGAATAAATCCTTTCTCGAAATCGGTATGAATGACTCCAGCAGCTTGAGGCGCTGTAGCTCCTTGTATAAAAGTCCATGCTCGCACTTCTTTAACGCCCGCAGTAAAGTAAGTGTTTAATCCCAACAATTCATAACCCGCTCTGATAACACGATTTAAACCAGCTTCTTCCAATCCCATTTCCGCTAAAAATTCTGCTTTATCTTCATCATCTAACAAGGCAATTTCAGCTTCTATTGCTGCACAAACAGGCACAACCAACGCACCTTCGGTAACAGCAAATTCATTAAGTTGATCTAACAATGAATTATTTTCAAAACCTTGGTCATCAACATTGGCTATATACATCATCGGCTTGGCAGTAATAAAACTAAATTCTTTGACTGCTTCCCACTCATCTTGTAACAAGTCCAAAGTCCTCAACGCAAGACCATCAGAAAGGTGGCTAACAATTTTTTCTAAGATCGCAGCTCTTTTGACTGCATCTTTATCACCTGACCGGGTTTTCTTTTGTGTTCTTAGCAATGACTTTTCTGCTGACTCCAAGTCAGCCAGTGCCAGTTCAGTATTAATGGTTTCAATATCAGATAAAGGATTGATCTTACCTTCTACATGAATCACATCATCATCTTCAAAACATCTGGCTACATGTGCAATGGCATCGGTTTCCCTTATATGTGACAAGAACTGATTGCCCAAACCTTCACCTTTAGATGCGCCAGCAACCAAACCGGCTATGTCAACGAATTCCATGGTGGTTGGAATGGTTTTCTCAGGTTTAACAATCTCACCCAATTGACCCAAACGAGGATCAGGTACTTCTACAATACCCACATTTGGGTCAATCGTACAAAAAGGGTAATTTTCAGCCGCAATTTCAGCTTTTGTTAAAGCATTAAATAAAGTCGATTTACCAACATTTGGAAGGCCAACGATGCCACATTTGAAACCCATGATACATTCCAGTGAAAAAATTGGCGCGATTTTAACACAAGCTGCCAAAAAAAATCATTTAGCGATATAATAGCCACATTATTTAGCATACATTAAACAAAAACATGTCAGACTTAAGTACAGAAGAAATAGCAGAAATTAAAGACCACTTTGATTTTTTTGATAAAGACAACAGCGGACTTATCGACATCGATGAATTCACTCAACTATTAAAAATATTAGCCCCTGGAGCCAGTCATGACAATGCTGAAAGAGGATTTGCCACCATTGATGTTGATAAAAATGAACAAATCGATTTCGATGAGTTCTTAGATTGGTGGAAAATGAACTGGACAGTTTTCTGACGACGCAGCACTTTTAGCAGAAAATATCTAACGCACAGTATTCTGTTGGTATTATTGGGAAGGTCTTTGACCAAAGATATCAGTGCCGATACGTACCATTGTTGAACCTGTTTGGATCGCAGCCTCGAGATCATTACTCATCCCCATAGACAGCGTATCTACATCTGCATATTGTGCTGCCAACTGATCAAAAACAACTTTGGCCTGCTGGAAAAAGCTGCATTGAATTTTAAAGTCATCATTGGGTGGTGGAATACACATTAACCCCCTAAAGGTGACCTGCTCATACTTCTGCGCAGCCTCGGCCAAACTGAGAATTTCATGATAGCTGGCACCAGACTTACTCAATTCATCACCTATTTTGATTTGTAACAAAACATTCAAGGGTGATTGACGCTCAAGTCGTGATTGATTCAATAATTTGAGAATTTTAAGTCGGTCAACAGAATGAACCCAGTTAAAATTAGCTGCAATCAGTTTCGCTTTATTCGATTGAATGGGGCCAATAAAATGCCAATCCAGTGATAACTCACTCAATAGACTGATCTTAGCCACACCTTCTTGAACATAGCTCTCACCAAAGCCCTTCTGTCCAGCAGCAGCCAATATTCTGATTTTGTCCACTGAGTGTTTTTTACTCACCGCCAATAATCCAGGCTGAAGACCATTTCCTACTTGTTCAGCAGTGGCGTTGATTCGCAACTTGACTTGTTCATACCTATTAAGTAGCTCACCCATAAAAAACCTGATTTAGAACAATTAATTCAAAACAAGATTTTAATTTATCTGGCCTCACAATACCACTTTCCAAACTGATGTGGCTTTTTTCAACACATGACACTC
>CALLLZ010000034.1 GCA_938008005.1 uncultured Marinicella sp.
TTATAAGTAGGCGCAGATTTTACCATGCTATAGAATCTATTGTGTGCTTCTTTCAGATGGCTGAACCAAAGTAAGCAATCAGGTCATTAATTTAAGGGCAAAAAATGCAACCAATACATTGTTATATAGTCAATTATATGTCTCTTTTCAGATAGAAAAGTGGGAGTTGAAGATATGTGGAGGAAGTATCAAGTCTGATAGGGTGTTGTTGAAAGAAGCGAATCAAATGATGGAATTTAATGGATGCTGACTTTTGACACATTTAACATGGCTGGTATCTTGTATAATCAACGATTCGCTTTTACCCAAGCCTGGCAACTAATGACTTAACGTCAAACAGAGAAAGTATAAAAAGATCAAGATTTTATTAAGTCTTGAAAAAATTTCTTTTGGTATTAAATATATCGGCAGCTTGAAGATCGCATACAAATAAAGGTTATAAATGGAACAGAATACAATCGAAAAAAATACGGCAGAACTGGCACAAGCCTTTCAAGAAACCAGAAATGCCATCGGGACACAAATTTTGGGTCAACAAAAATTAGTTGACCGGTTATTGATGTCATTATTAGCACATGGTCATTTGTTGGTGGAAGGCGCGCCTGGTTTGGCTAAAACCACTGCCATTAAAGTGCTTTCAGAATGTATTGAAGGTGATTTTCATCGAATTCAATTTACTCCTGATTTATTGCCAGCGGATTTAACTGGCACCGATGTATATCATGCCCAATCAGCTACTTTTGAATTTCAAAAAGGGCCGTTATTTCATAATTTAGTACTGGCTGATGAAGTGAACAGGGCACCTGCAAAGGTACAGTCTGCCTTGTTAGAAGCGATGGGAGAACAACAAATCACAGTGGGTAAAACGACATATGATTTACCGAGGTTGTTCTTGGTTATGGCGACTCAAAATCCAATTGAACAGGAAGGTACTTACCCATTACCGGAAGCGCAGCTAGATCGTTTTTTAATGCATGTTACCATTGGTTACCCAGAGGCTGATACCGAATTGGATATCTTGAAATTGGCACAAAGTAAAGATTTGTCCGAGTTCAATCATAAGCCTGAAACGAGGAATCTGTTGACTCAAGAACAAATTTTTACCGCACAAAAACACATCATAAACTTGTTTGTGGCAGAAAATTTGGAAAAATATATGGTTGAGTTAATTTTGGCAACCAGAAACCCAGGTAAGTATGATCAAAGTTTAGCCAACCAAATTGAGTTTGGCGGATCACCACGAGCCACCATCGCCTTGGATCGTTGCGCCAGAGCTCATGCTTTCTTATCCGGCCGGGATCATTTATTACCTGAAGACATTCATGCTGTGATTCATGATGTATTACGACATCGCATCATATTGTCATTTGAAGCGGAAGCGGAAGGATTGACTGTTGATCAAGTGATTGACCAATTATTGGGTGCCGTGCCGCTGCCATAAGAGTTCTTAAGAAAAAACGAATCTTTGATGCCGATGCATAATAAAATTAACTTGAATACCCAAGTGGCAGCCAAAACGATGGTGGAAACCCGCCATCATGCGCGTCAATTTAATTTAACCGGTATTAAAAAGGCTTCATCGGCCATTTCAGGTCTACATGACTCTAGATTTCGAGGGCGAGGTATGGATTATCAAGAATCCAGAATTTACCAAGCAGGAGATGACATCCGTAATATGGACTGGCGAGTCACAGCCAGAACGGGTGATGCGCATACAAAATTATTTCAGGAAGAACGGGAACGCCCAACTTACTTAATTATTGATACCAACAGCAGTTTGCATTTTGGTACCAAAACTCAATTTAAATCTGTACTGGCCAGTAAGGTTGCTGCTTTATTGGGTTGGTCTTCAGTACAACAAGGTGATCGCATTGGTGTGCTTACTTATGGGGTCAATGGGATTCATATAGGTAAAGCCACAGCAGGTAAACGTGGCATGATGGCGATGATGTCACATCTAATCAAAGCCTTTGAACCCAGTCTTAAAGAAACTCCCACAGAGTACAATTTGGATCAGGCCTTGAAGCAATTACGTACCATTATCAGGCCGGGCAGTTTAGTCATTCTAGTCAGTGATTTTTATGCTTTGGGTGCTGATGCAAAAAGGCACTTACTACAACTGCGTAAACACAACGATGTTTTGGGTATTAAGATAAGCGACCCTTTTGAAAACCAAATGCCACTTCCAGCCTTGTATGGTGTAAAAACTGAACAAAGCCCTCGTGTGCTGGACAGTAAAAATAGCCGCATGCAGGAAAAGTTACAAGCCAAACAGCAAAATCATATTCAAGCTTTAAAAGACAATGTTGTTAAAGCAGGTGTGCCATTGATTCCGATTCAAACTGATGACGTTTGGGTCAATACGTTGAAAAACGGTTTGACCAATCCAAGTTTGGCCTTCAGTCATTGGTTGGGGTCGCTTGTTCATAAACCGGTTTTTCGGCCAGGAAGAAACCAATGAATTCAATTCAAGTTCCTATGCCAAACAGCTCTGGTCAAGAAGCCCAAGTACTTCCATTGCGAGACATAAAGTTACCTACCGAGCCAGGCTTCTGGCCTTTGGCGCCGGGTTGGTGGATGTTAATCATTGTAGTTTCAGCATTGGCTTTTTGGTTAGGCATTAAATGGTATCGATACCGATTGAAGAAACGTCGTTGGCTGGAAATTGAGCAGCAATTATCTGAGCTGGAATTCATTTACCAACAAAACAAAGATCAACAACAATTACTAACTGGCATTTCGGCATTTCTGCGGCGTTTTGTTAAATACCAACTTAACCAAGGCCGTGCGACGGCGTTGGTTGGAAATGATTGGGTCGCGCATTTGAATTTATACGATCAATCACAACCATTTAATGAATATAAATCAGCTTTAACTGCTGGTGTTTATCAGGCTGATTGTGATTATGACGCCCAAGGGTTGTTACAGCTTACTCGAAACTTTATACACAAACAGGTGATGAAACCTAATCATTCAATTCAGTTGATTTCAAATCAAGCTGATGAAGAGCAGCAACAGCATGTATAGTCTATATTGGCCGTGGGTGTTTGCTTTGTTACCGCTACCGTGGTTGATCAAAATTTTGCCACGGGTAAAGCAAGCCAGCATCACCACCATCAAAGCTCCTTTTTTGAATGATTTATTCAGTGCACAAAAAGGTCAGAATCATCAACATGCTTCATTGTTAAATTGGCTACCATGGTTGTTGTTACTGTTGGCTGCCAGTCGGCCACAATGGATTGGTGAACCGATTGCTTTACCTGTTGAGGGTCGTGATTTGATGTTAGCGATTGATATTTCTGGCAGTATGGAGCAGAAAGACATGCAGATCAATGGCCAGGCAGTTGATCGTTTGACCGCAGTAAAGAAGGTGGCCGGTGAATTTATTGAGCGTCGTGTTGGAGATCGCATAGGGCTGATACTATTTGGTGAAAATGCTTATTTACAAGTGCCATTGACCTTTGATCGTAAAACCGTAAAAACACTATTGTATGAGGCAGCCATAGGATTGGCGGGTAAGTCGACGGCCATTGGTGATTCCATTGGTTTGGCAGTTAAGAAAGCTCGGGAAACCGAAGAAGGTAACCGTATATTAATCGTGTTGACTGATGGTCAAAATACAGCTGGAGCAATTGAGCCGCTCAAAGCGGCTGAATTGGCGCGGGCGGAAAACTTGAAAATATACACCATTGGTGTTGGTGCTGATGAGTTGGTAGTGAACAGTTTCTTTGGAGGTCAACGGCGTATTAACCCTTCATCTGATTTGGATGAAGATTCATTAAGGCGTATTTCGGCTATCACCGAAGGTAAGTATTTTCGTGCCCGAGACACCCAAGAATTGGAACAAATTTACAGCATACTAGATAAGTTAGAACCTTTGGCTGAAGAAGAGCAATTTTACCGTCCAACAGATGAACTTTATTTTTGGCCATTACTGGCTGCGCTGGTTGCGCTGTTTTTTACTTTATGGCTGAGGCGCGCACAATGATGGCAGAAATTGTTTGGAGCTCATTTCATTTTCTCAGGCCTCTTTGGCTCTGGTTACTGATACCTGCTGGAATTTTACTGTACTATTGGCTTAATAACTCCAGCCGTCAAGATGGATGGCAACAAAGTTGTGATCCTGAGTTGCTTGAAGCCATGCAAATTCAAAGCGCAGCTAGGGCCAGTCGCTGGACTTGGTTGTATTGGCCAATTACGGTGTTAACCATATTGGCTTTAGCGGGTCCGGCGTTGCGACAAATGCCCGTACCCATGGTTAAAAACCAATCTGCTTTGGTTGTTGCTTTAGATGTTTCAAAAAGTATGTTGTCAGATGATTTAAAACCCTCTCGTTTACAACGCGCTAAATTTAAAATCGAAGATTTGCTTGAAAATCGCAAAGACGGTCAAACTGCTTTGGTGGTTTATTCAGGTGATGCCTTTGTGGTAACCCCCTTGACAGATGATACAGATACCATCGTTTCATTACTAGATGTCATTGACCCAAGTATTATGCCTGTTGATGGAACCAATACCGTGGTCGCTTTGGAAAAGGCGTCTCAATTGTTGGCTCAAGCTGGTGTCAATCAAGGCCAGATATTATTGGTAACTGACAGTATAGATATGTATAAAAGCAAAGATCGCTTAAGCGAGGTCAATGAAGCTGGTACCACAGTTCACGTGCTGGCAGTGGGTACAGCTGAAGGTGCACCAATTCCAACTAATAAAGGTTTTTTGAAAGACTTGCGCGGTCAAATTGTTGTTCCCCAAGTCGATTATGCAAGCTTACAACAAGCTGCACAGATAGGGCAGGGGCGCTTCAGCGTATTGTCTAATAGTTTGAGTGATGATGAGTTGTATGAGGTTAAACCTGGTAATGGAGCTGATAATTCAATAGAAGACAACAGTATTGACGAACAAGGCAGTGAAAAATTTATTGACGATGGTCCCTTATTGGCAATGTTAATTATTCCCTTATTGGCTTTGTTGTATCGACGAGGGATTTTGATGGTTTTGTGTTTGGGTTTCATGCTCAGCAGTGAAATCAGTTACGCGATGTCATGGAATGATTTATGGCTTAACAAAGATCAGCAAGCTTACCGACAGCTTGAATCTGCGCCAAATGAAGCATTTAACCGAGCTGAAAATAAACAAATCAAAGCTGCTGCTGCCTACAAAAAACAAGATTTTGAAGCAGCTAAAAACCTCTACCCAGAAAATGGTCAAACGTTGAACGATTATTACAATCGTGGTAATGCTTTGGCTCAGGCAGGTGATTTTGAAAATGCTTTGAAAAGTTACGATCAGGCTTTAACTTATGAACCTGAAGATGAAGATACTTTGTACAACAAAAATATTGTAGAGCAAGCACTGAAGCAAAAGGAACAACAGCAACAACAAAATCAAGAAAGCGAAGAAAACCAAGAAAACCAAGAAAACCAAGATTCAGAGCAAAGCCAGCAGAATCAGCAACAGCAAGAGAGTTCAGAACAAGAGAGTTCAGAACAAGAAAGGCAAGAACAACAGCAACAGGCTCAACAAGATAAGCAAGCTGAGTCCGATAGCGATCAATCCAATGAACAAGAAGATGAAAAAGAAGAACGCCAAACTCAGCAGCAAGAGCAACAAGAGCAGGCAGAGCAACAACAAGAAATTGAATTAACACCAGAAGAAAAAGCATTGGATGCCGAAGAAAAGCAAGCCATGGAGCAATGGCTGCGTCGCATTAAAGATGATCCAGGTGGATTAATGCGCCGCAAATTCTTGTACCAATATCACAAACGTAACCAAGATGGTGAAAGATATGACAATCAAACCACAGAGGATTGGTAAAGATATGATTTTAACAGTCCGTAATTTCCTGCTCATTCTATTATTAGTTGTCAGTACCTTGGGACAGGCTGAAATCAAAGCCACGGTTGATCGTCAAGTGATGTATTTGGGTGAATCACTGACTTTAACCATCACATCTGATAAGAACACCAATAGCCAGCCAGATTTTACCTTGCTTGATGCAGTTTTTCATGTGGGCCAGACCGGTAAATCCTCTTCAACTCAAATCATCAATGGTGAGGTATCAACGCAAACTACATGGCAAGTTTTATTGGTGCCAAAGTCGTTAGGTTCACATCTTATTCCACCATTAGAAGTGGATGGTGAAAGAAGTCAAACGATCAAAATTGAGGTCAATAAGCCAGATCCAGATGCGCAAGCAAATGGTGATATTTTCATTGAATTGGAAGCGGATAAAACCACCGCCTATGTACAAGAAGAAATTTTATTGACTGTGCGCTTACTGTATGCGATTAACCTTAAAAATGGTGCTCTATCAGAGCCTGCAGCTGATGGTGTGATTGTGCAACAGATCAATAAAGGAGCTAATTATAGCACCCAAAGAAATGGTAAGACCTATCAAGTACTAGAACGAAAATATGCCATCTTCGCCGAAAGCAGTGGTAAGAAATCGTTAAATCCATTAATTTTCGAAGGTGAAGTAACAGATAACAGTAGACAATCGTTTGGTATGTTCCAACGAGGAAGACCAATTCGCCAAGTGTCTCAAATGCTTGATTTGGAAATCAAACAAATTCCACAGGCTTTTGTTGATCAAGCTTGGATTCCAGCCCGGCAAGTTACTTTGCAACAAAGCTGGTCACAAAATAAACCTTACCAAGTGGGTGAACCCATCACTCGCACCATTAATTTAACAGCGGCCGGATTATCAGAAACACAGTTGCCTGATTTGAATTTTGAAGACATCAATGGTGCCAAACTCTATCAAGATAAAACCGATACTCAGACTCGTACAGATGGGCAACAGCTGATTTCATCGAAGGTGATTAAATATGCAGTTATTCCGACTGTTGAAGGCAGCTTAGAGATCCCGGAATTCTCATTAGAATGGTTTGATACCAAGAGTCAAAGCGCGAAAACAGTGCGGGTTCCAGCCACCACTTTAGTCATTAAAGCAGCTGATGGAAGTACCACGCAAGCTCCTGCGCCGATAGACTTCAACCCTCCTAAGACTGAACTGAATACAATTGCAGATAGTGATGTTAAGCCCATCGGGTTTAATAGCCAACTCAAGTGGTGGAAAAGTTTAACGTTTGTTTTCGGTGGTTTGTGGTTACTGACTCTCTTGTACGTGTTATTTAAAGCGAAAAATCGACCAGTCAAGGTTCTAGAAGTTAAACAAGCACGCAATCAAATCTCATTAAAAAATATCAATCAAGTTTCACCTGTCCAGATTCAGGCTACTTTGATAGCTTGGTGGAATCAAGAATACCAACAGCACTGTACAAATTTAGGGCAAATATGTGATCAATTAAGTGCTGGGCAGATGAAACAAGACATTACACATTTGCAACGACAACTCTACACGAATAATTCGTCAGAATTGAATGTGGATTGGTATTTGTTGGTTAAACAAGGCCAGTTTAAACCTGAAAAAACAATTGCTAATACAACCATTGGATTGCCTGAGTTATATAGCTGAATATAGTTGCCTACTGTTAGTTATTGGCGTTTAAATGCTTCTCAAACAAAAACCTTCACTGAGCGAATTCGAAGTGAGCAGAAGTTATTGTCTGCCTAGAAAGGCTTCGGCTCCACTCAGCCAACGGAAACATAATCACTTAGTTAAGAAGTTTCTTGTTTTGCTCAGTGAATGTAAATCAGTTTTGATTTACTGAGTATTTTTAAATTATTAGAATGTTTGAGTGCTTGGTTTCTGATTCCATTTTGCAAACCAGCCAGTTCACGTTAAAATAACCACTTTAATTTATTCTAAGGATACATCATGGGAAGAGCCTACCAAAACCGCAAAGAGTCAATGGCCAAAACTTCAGATGCGAATGCACGGGTTTACAGTAAATTCAGTCGAGAAATTTATGTTTGTGCTAAGTCTGGTGGTCCTGATCCTGATGGAAATTTGGCTTTGCGAAGTTTGTTAGATCGTGCGAAAAAAGCCCAGGTTCCAGCACACGTAATAAAAAATGCAATAGACAAATCAACCAGCAGTGGTGGTGAAGATTTTGCAGTGGCTCGTTACGAAGGGTATGGTCCTGGTGGATGTATGGTCATTGTTGATTGTTTGACGGATAACCCCAACAGAACGTTTGGTGATGTGCGACTGGCTTTCACCAAAACTGACAGCAAAATTGGTACTCAAGGCACTGTGATGCATATGTTTGATCACGCGGCTATATTGGTGTTTGAAGGTGAGGATGAGGACAGTGTTTTGGAATTGTTGATGGATGCGGACGTGGATGTCACTGATATTGAGTCTGAAGATGGAAAAATTACAGTCTTTGCTCCGCACACTGAATATTTTAAGGCTAAACAAGCTTTACAGGATGCCAACCCTGAAATAGATTTTGATGTTGATGAAATTCAGTTTGTGCCACAAACGACCACACCTATTTCAGCTGATGTTTTACCAGATTTTGAGAAATTTATCGATATGCTGGATGAATTAGATGATGTGCAGAATATTTTTCATAACGCTGAAACTTAATTAATTTGTGAATATTACTGCTCTGATATTTAAGATTGGAGAATAATTAACTCAGGTTTCTTTTAAGTTCAAGGTGGTTTTGCTTCAGTATTGATGCAAAAGAATCTTTCGAAATATACTTAACAATTAGTTAATTTTTAGAGTAAGCATTAAATTGTTACGTGTTTTTTTGCGATCTCAGGAAATTTTTTGAGTAATTTATATGCCAAGTTACAAGGAAGTAATTGATTAATCTTTTCTTCAGGGTCACCCCCTTCTTCAATCAATGCCACGCTGCGTGCTTGGATGTAAG
>CALLLZ010000035.1 GCA_938008005.1 uncultured Marinicella sp.
AGGGGTCCCTGGTGAAAGCCTTTGATATTCCCCCAATAAAACACTTCGTTTATAAAACGCACCACCTACAGACATACCAATATTGCCATTATAGGTCCAATTCCAGCCAAAAAAGGGCGTTAAGTTCTCAGAGTCTAAACCCAAGCCAAGTGTAGGCCCTTGTTGCAAATCTTTTAAATGATTTTTATATTTAGTATATGTATAGAAAACAGCAGGAATTAAAGTTAAATCATTGTTGCTATTTTTTTCAGTTACAGTAAACGTTCCATTGTCGTTCGCCCTTGAAAAATACCCTCTGTTTTTATTTTGCACTGCCACAACAGCCCAAGATGCATTCCATTCACCTTTTTTGTGTGTTGAAATATCCAAGGACCATTTAAGGTCGTTCACCTCAGCACCTTTTTTATCTCTTTTTATTTCTATAGTGACTTGCTCTTGCACACCTACTAAAAAACTTTTTATTGTTTGAGTGCTCTTTCTGGCACTTTCTAATATATTTTGAATAGCAACACATCCAGGGTTAACAACTAACTCTGTTTCTATTGACTCATAAAGTTGAGCCACCTCAATTTCATTCTTAGCGGCAAGTATTTGTTTGTATGTTTGTTCAGCCGAGGCATCACATGAAAGCGCAAATGCGACTCCTGGCGCTGCCAATACTGGAGTTGTAACATCATTTGGGTTTATTAACTTTTGATTAGGTATTATCGATCTTTTACTTTTGTAACTATATTTATAGTGTGGCACGACATTGATAACTTTGACTTGATACTTCCCCGGTTCACAACCTTCAACCTTTAAGCCATCATTCTCACTTAAATCCAAAACAAATACAGAATTATCTTGTTCAAAACAACTATTTAAGTCTGCTGCCTTTAAAGGTACTAAATACATTAACAACAAACAAATCAACACATAACCTTTCATCACATCTCTCCATAATTAAAAACATTAATTATGAAGTGACTTAAAACACATAAAACTCTCACACACGAGTTTCAAAAAGAATGTTTTCTAGAATAAAATTTTGGCATACCAACAAGAACCAAATTTAATCTATTGTCATTTTCTGGCATTTAAGGAAAACAAAGCTTAAGAAATATATGCGGAAAGAAAGTCAATGATAAAATATAAATCAATTTTAAAATTTATAGTCCAGTTAGCATGAGATGGCTTACCTCATGCTATGCATGGTATAAAACTTGACATAAAGTCATTATTAACAACGCCTGTTATGAATGGTCTGCAAGTCACAACTTAATATATAGAACCATTTATGCTCATCAACTATCAAATTTAACACTGACAATTCATAACAGTGTTCTTTAACTATTAATTTTTAACTCTACTATTAATCCATGGCAAATAAGAGTCCACCCGTGTCTCAAACCCTCGTGTACATTTCTCATCGCCTCCCGACGTGATTGCTGCTAGTAAATATTCATCGCCTTGTTTGATAAATGCTGGCCCTCCAGAATCACCATAACAAGTGTTTTTTCCACGAGGTTTGAAATAGACTTTTCGTCCTTCAAGATGATTGATATGCCAACTGGCACTTCTTTTAATTCCATTTATAAGTTCTTGGGCATTAATATCACTGATACCATAGCCTACGAAAGACAATTCAATGCGGTTACCCAGTATATAATTCCACGAAGGAGAACCAGTATGCAAATCTTGGAAAGTGATATTGTTGACACTTTCTTTCAAATGGATCACACCAATATCGTCCTTATAACTATCAGGGTTATATCTGAAACTGCCTGCAGCCTCTTGCGGGTATTCAAAAGATTCGACTAAAAATCGTTTGTGACTTGGGATGGCTATATTAGGACTAAAATCCACAGTCATATTTTTTAATTGAACTTCATAACCATATAAACAATGTGCAGCTGTTAACAAAGTCTTTTTACTGATCGCCACAGCAGAACAATGAAGCTTATCATTCAATAAAATAGCAGCCACATTATTAAATTCAAATGTAGCCTTTCCTTGCAATATATATGGATTGGTCATTCCTTTAGAGTACAATATTGGCGCTTTTAACACATTGATATCAATTTGCGAGTTAATGGTTTTGGTATCGCTGCAACACCCACCTGAATTAGATGTATCGAGAGATGAATCTATTTCTAAGTAATAAATCGATCCAATCGATGAATCTAATTCAAAACTGTTTTTCTGATTAAATGATAAATCTATCTTTTCACCACTTGGCTTGATTAATTTCAACGTTGGCTTATATTCGGTTAAGTGCACTCCGCTCACTTGTAAAACATAATCATAAATCTTGTGAGTTTCATTAAATTCAAGTTTTACATTAACCTTAGATGATGCCTTAGCAGTCGCGTTGGTGTCATTTCCTGAGACGATTAGACAGTTATTCCAAACACAATTAGCGCATTTCCTGTAATGTCCACCATATGAATTTGCAGATGTATTGACATTCAAGCTAATAGCATCATTAGATTGAGCAAGCACATCTGTGTCGCTATGAACACTGGCAGAGCTTTTTCTGCCATAAACACGACACTCACTTTCTT
>CALLLZ010000036.1 GCA_938008005.1 uncultured Marinicella sp.
GCCTGGGGTACCAATAACTTCTCAAAATACAACAACTAAGCTACAATGTCTCCCTTTTATGATTCACAGGAAATTTGGTCATGCTAGATCCGCAATTACTGCGTACAGAACTGAGTGTCACGGCAGAAAAATTAGCCCGAAGAGGTTATTTATTAGATACTGAAAAATGGCAACAATTAGAGGCTTCTAGAAAATCTGTTCAAATAGAAACCGAAGCATTACAAAACCAAAGAACAACGATTTCAAAATCCATTGGTCAAGCCAAAGCGAAAGGAGATGATATACAGCCATTGTTGGACCAAGTGGCTCAAATAGGCGAACAATTAGAACAATCAAAAGGTCAGTTAAAAGGCATTTTGTCAGCAATGGAGCAAGTAACCTTATACACACCTAATTTAGCACATGAATCAGTGCCAGTCGGCAAAGATGAATCTGATAATGTTGAAGTGCGTTTGTGGGGTGAACCTAAGGCCTTTGATTTTAAAGTCAAAGATCACGTGGAATTAGGCGATGTGAATCAAGGGTTGGATGCAGAATCAGCTGCCAATTTATCTGGTTCTCGTTTTACCTTATTGACTGGTGAGGTGGCACAAATGCACCGAGCACTTTCTCAATTTATGTTGGACATGCACACCCAAAAGCATGGCTATAAAGAGTATTACGTTCCATACATGGTCAATGCACAAACGATGCAAGGCAGCGGCCAATTACCCAAATTTGCAGATGATGCATTTATAACTGAAGATGAACGTTATTTGATTCCTACCGCGGAAGTGCCGTTAACTAACTTAATGGCGAATAGCATCATTGATGAAGAAGATTTGCCGGTGAAAATGACCGCACACACACCTTGTTTTCGACGTGAAGCCGGCAGTTATGGTAAAGACACCAAAGGTATGATCAGGCAACATCAATTTGATAAAGTTGAAATGGTGCAGATCGTTCATCCTGAACAATCTTTTCAGGCATTAGAAGAGATGACTTCTCATGCTGAGGGTATCTTGCAGGCTTTAGACTTGCCTTACCGAGTGATTGTTCTGTGTACTGGTGACATGGGCTTTTCCGCGACTAAAACATTCGATTTGGAAGTATGGGTGCCAGGTCAAAATACCTACCGTGAAATATCTTCTTGTTCGAATTGTACAGATTTTCAAGCACGCAGAATGCAGGCAAGATTTCGCTCGCCGGATGTTAAAAAACCTCAGCTAGTGCATACCTTAAATGGTTCAGGGTTAGCTGTTGGAAGGACATTAATTGCGGTTATGGAGAATTATCAGAATGCCGATGGTAGTATCAATGTTCCTGAAGTTTTACAAAACTATATGGGTGGTAAAACAATAATAAATGCAGCAGAGTAGCAGGTGTTTTAAAAAATATTGGTTTATTCATGTTTTCTCTGCTTATCTTTACGTGCGAAATTGTTCTGTATTCTTGAGAAGTACCGTTGTTTGTGAGTCATCTCGAGATGGAATTGCCTGCATTGTAATATTTAAAATAAGGGATCGATATTCACTCTTCTTGGCCTTGAACGCCTATGAATATGGAAAATTAATGAATAGATAGGGACTTCCTTTGGCAATAGATTATTGTTTGATTGAATTTGTTTGATATAATCAACCAAAATTAAACAAATTAACTTGAGTTTTACAGGTCATTATTTATGAAATTACATTTTCCTCATGGCGATCATGCCGACGTTGATTTACAAGCAGGCACATACACAGTTGGTAGTTCTGCCAATGCAGATATTAGGGTTGAGAACAAAGGATTAGGGGATATTCATGCCACTTTGTCTGTTGTTGATGATGAATGTGAAGTGAAAATTGATAATGAAGCCAGCTTAATTTCCGTTAATGGTAAATTGGTGAAAGGCAACAAAGAAGTCAGAGAAGGTGATTTATTGATTGCAGCACAAGTCCACATGAAAATGTTGTCATCAACTGCAAGTGAGGAAGAAGAAGCTGATGACAGCCGCACTCGAGTCAGAATGGCATTGCCTAAGTTTATTCTCAGGGGTGTGTCTGGTGCATATTTTGGAAAGACTTATCCTTTGCGAGGTTCTACTATTCTGGGGCGCCATTCTGAATGCCATATATGTGTAAATGCAGATGGTATATCTAGAAAGCATGCTCAAATAGATGCAGAGGTCGATGGTTTAGTGGTCTCTGACTTGGGTTCCTCAAATGGCACTTTTGTTAATGGTAAAAAAATTGATAAAGTTGAATTGAAAGTGGGTGATGAAGTTAAACTGGATAACATCCGTTTTTTAGTTCAAACTCCTGGTATGTCTGACCCAGCATTAGATAATACAGCAAAAAAATCAACGCCAAAGAAACCTATAGAAACTTCTGACAATACCAATGTTAAAGCTGGAGGAGGAGGGGCCATGAAATGGGTGGTCACTTTACTGCTACTCGGTGGCGCAGTGGCTGTTGCTTGGAAGATGGGTTATTTGAAAGGTATCATTGATTAATCGATAACCGTGAGTGAAGGTTTAACGAATTATATGATGATTCATTAACGCAGAGCATGCCCTAAATTTGCTTTAGATTCATTGCTGGTTATACATGCACCTGTAGATGCTGTTAAGCGTGATAAAGGGAATTCGCCAGTGGTTGTTTTATTGACATTTTGGCTGTTGGAGTTAAAGGTGAAATGACCATTTGAGCAATTAAATATTTCCAAACTTCCTTGTCCCCATTCGACAATGTCAACAGGTTGAGAGTCAACAAAAACTCCGCCTGATGTGGCGTAAATATTGAAATTGGCTTTACCATCAGTGATTTGACCTTGAAAAGTAAACCATCTTTGTTTACCGCCTTCTGTGTCATAAGTGTACCAAAAACCAGTTATGTCGTTGCCGTCATTGATGACTTCAAAGTTGATTCCTTGGCCATTATGTTCGGGGAAATACCATGAGCCATTATGGTCAGTTGTCACTGGTACAGTGGGGTCTTCTACTTCACTGAAAGCCAGTAATAAATTTTCTTGTAATACATTTCCCATGTTTGGTCCACTGTTAGAAAAGTTCTGGGCAGTGGTCACAATGACTGCTTCATATTGAGGAATCACAAAAATAAATTGACCAGCAAAACCATTGGCATAATACATATCAGCTGGGCGGCCTAAGTCATCGGTAATTTGGGTAATCCACCATTGATAGCCATAACCTTGATGAGGAGTCGTGAAAACATCTGGGTCTGATTGGTTATCACTGTAACGAATAACCGATTGATCAATCCACTCTTGGGATAGTAGACGTGTGTTTTGCCAAATGCCGCCCAAACGATAAAGTTCTCCAAACTTAGCCATATCTATGGGTTTCAACCATAAGCCAAAACCTAAAGGTTCTAATCCAAAAGGAAAAACACGGATGCCCTGGCCTTGAACAAAACTGCTGATATTTATTTCCCAGTGTGTGTCAGTGATGTTAAGTGGTTTAAAAAGTTCTATTCGCGCAAAGTCATAAACATCCTTGTCGGTCCGGTCTTTCAAAATTGGGCTCATTAAAGAGGAGTGGCCGGTACTGTATGTGAAGTTTCTATCGGGGGCTTCTGTGATAGGCCAATTCAAAACGAAACGATACCAATCTAAGGAGTTAAGCATTTTATCGACAGGGTTTTCAGAGTTGGTAAATGAAGTGCTCCATTCGTCCCAATCATAACCATGACGTTGTGTGAGTAGATCATGTAGTTTGATATCGCTGACCTGTTGTTGGTTAGGCAGATTGTTGTATTGAGGAAAGTAATTGATGATTGAATCAGTGGTGTTTATGTCTGCACCTTTGTATTTGGCAATACCTAAAAGTGCTGACCCAATGCTTTTAGTGACAGAAAAAACGGGTCTTTTCTCACCGTCATTATTAAAATATTTTTCGGTGATAAGTTGACCGTCTTTGATTATGATCAATGAATGGATGTTTCCAATCTCTCCAGACTCTATTCGGTTAATGGCTGCATCAATATGTTGTTGATCCATGCCAACATTTCCAGCTGTATTGGTGGGCCAGGTAAATGCTTGACTTACGGCCAGATGAGGTCT
>CALLLZ010000037.1 GCA_938008005.1 uncultured Marinicella sp.
TTCGAACCCGCTTCGCTATGGATTACCCGGTCAAGCCGGGTAATGACGATGGGTTTTTATGTTTTTTTTAATAAAATCATTCCAAATGCACTACGGGTTATCTTATTAAATTCAGCCATTATCTACCTCGCTTATTTAACAACCAAAAAGTCAGTGTAAATCCCTGAAACCTCATATTTGTTAATTAATCTTTGCATGGTTTTTGACTCATTAATTGTATAAACAAAAATTCGGTGCCTCTTTAATAACTGTTGCAACGTTTTGCTTTTAGCCTGTCTGGCTCGCATACTGATGGCTAATAAATTCATATGCTCACTCAATTCCACAACGGATTTCTTACTGCCATTATATTGATATAAAATCCAGATTAATTGATCGAAACCCATACATTTAACTGTATGATATTCTTCAGGTTGATAAATTTGCGGGATGAATTGTGGAATCAAATCAGGATATTGATCAGCAATAATTTTCAGACCTTTCAAATTTTGATACTTAATGTCGGTGATAATTTTAACATCTGGCTTATCTTTGAGCCAATCAGTCAGAAGCTGCAAATCACAAACTTTAAAATCTGGATGTTGTTGAGAAATTTCAGTAAATTGTAGATAACTCAAAGCTGATTTAACTTTATAGCCAAACAATTTTTTAAAGGTTTTACCCCAATCATGCAAACAAACGATTTTTTCATCTGAAGTCCAGGAAAAATCAATTTCAATGTAACGAAAACCAGTTTGATAACTACTATTAAGAGCCTCGATTGAGTTGGTATAGGATAGCCCGTTGTAACCACCTCCGGCATGAGCTATTACCAAGGCTTGACTTACCATTTGATCACTTGAAGACGCTGTTTCAGTCATGATCAAAAAACACAAGTTTAGTAGCCATAACCTATACACCACAATGCTTTAAAGCATAGATGAACAATTTAACCGACAACTTCTCTCTGAAACCTTTTACCTGATCTAATTGCATCATCTGTAAATACTTTACATGTGATGAAGCTGGCTTTGCCCATATCGATTTAACAATGATATTCAACGTGGCATACTTATTACGGGAATTGACTTTTAACCACTTCAAAGCTTTGATGATAACTTTTTCATGCTCAGTAAAGTCTTCCCCAAAAGGAAACTTTGGAAAATAACCTTGTTGACTCACTTCGCTGAATAAAGCTTGAATGGTTTCCGGCGTATTGTTTTGAAACACTTCAGGTATTTGCCAATCAGATGATAACTTATTGTGGCTCACAGCCTGAACACGTAACCCTTCTTGGAAACGGCTATCGGCAATACATATCATTCTTTGTATACAAACCTCATCAGACTGCCCACGTAAATCAGCCACCCCATATTCGGTAATCACCAGGTCTCGCAAATGGCGTGGAATGGTACAATAACTGTATTTCCAAACGATATTCGATTCAATTGCATGCTTACCTGCATGGACACTGCGCAGCATTAATATGGAACGACTATCGGCTAAAGCATGACCCATAGCTACGAAATTGTATTGCCCCCCCACGCCACTGACCACTTGGTGATTATCCAATGTATCCGATGCTGCTGCACCCAACAAATCAACTTTCATACAAGTGTTTACAAAACGTGCTTTAATTCGTTGTACCCTATCCAGTGTTTCACCACCATAAAGCTCATTGATTTGACTCACCGGTGTCATTTGAAACATCGATTTCACGCCATCACTCATACTGTTGAGCCAAGCATAAAAACGTTTAGAGCCCATAAAAAAGGCAGCATGTAGCACTGTTCCTTCCTTTAACTGACCACCCAAACAGTGTGCAGTAATAGCAGCTAAATTATTTTTATCATTTAAATCTGCATGATATTTTTGACCTTTTAAATCACTGATAATACCTTTTTCAAATGATAAACCATCTTTAAAGATACCTATCTTCTGTAAACGTGCAAATTGCCTTGCTGTAATCCTCGCATCAATCACTCTTTCCTGTAGCAATAGTTTAAGGATGCCGGAATCAAAATCTTCTTCGACCAAACCATCATTGATCAGCTTTTGAATTTCTGCGTCTGGATAAACTTTACGCTTTAAAATACCTGTATCAAATAAATGCGCAAACCCTTCTACAAACATTTCACTGGCTGCATACAAACCTTTTTCAAATGGACTGACATCACCAACATTTTTGATTAAATCAGTAAATTTAGATTCGATACCACAGTCAACCAATAACTTTCGATAAACATCGTTGTTCTGATGTCGCAACTGTGAACTGTAAACCAATGCATCTGCCAACGAGCCAATGCCAATTTGTAATGTGCCACCATCCTTTAACAAAGTACTGGCCAATAAACCTATGCTGTAATCGGTTGCATTGATGGCTTGTGCAGGTGTAGCAAATGGTTCGAAATATGCACTTTTATCATCATGTATTAGATCGAAAAAACTTTCTTCGACCTCAGCTTGACCACCCATATAAGGCAGTTCTTCATTCACCATAGCAATGACTTTAGGCCTTTGATGCCCTTTATCTTTAGCTATCCTGATGATATCCAAAGTCAAATCAGGATTACAACTCATGCTATATGTGTTGCCATGTTTTGCTCTTTTAATAGCTACCATCTGTACAATCACATTGACTTGGCGATCGACCATATCCCTAGCAACATGGGTATAATTACTGCTGACATAATTTTTTTGTGCTGTTTTAGATCGCAGCATTTTACCCGATTGCATATAAAACTCACGGACCGTAATATTATCAGGTAAAAGGTTGTTTTTTACAGCCGAGATATATTCCAACTCTGGATAATTACCAAAAAAACGCTGGGTAAAACTATACAAAAAACGCCTTTCCAATAGAGAATTTCCTGCCGGAATTTCCAACGACAAGGCGGTAAAAATTTCCAACGAAACCTTTGGATTTAATTTGGCGTGTCGATACAAAGCATTTATCAACGGATTAGGCTTACCAATCCCTAGCGGAGTTCCTACGACCCAATGATCTCCTAATTGATCATGTAACCAATTAATGGGGTCACTTAAACTTTTGGTATGAATTGTCATGCTTTATCTTAGATATGAATGACATTATTGTACCCAATAACAAAGGGCTCTATTCTGATTTCAAAAGAACTTTTCCAAAAAACTAATTCAATTACAACATTTGCAACTTGAAATTGACTGGACTGGTATTTATCTATAAGCTTTTGGCTTTATTTAAAACCAAAAGCTTTGATTTAATGGATACTTCTTACAAGAACTCAATAAAAACTATTGATTATCAATTTATTCCATTATTGATTAGATATTTTGTGGATAAGACATCAACTAATACTAGGCCAATTCAGGTTTTTTTTCTAAACATCACCTTACTGCGCCTACTTTAAACGCAGTACTTGGGTTTTCTGTAAATTTCAAAGAAGCTCTCAGCTTTTTGATTTCATTCAAAATAGTGGAAATTTCTTTTGAGCCATTGTGTTGAACTGATATTTCAACAAGCTCTCTTTGTAAGATTTTAATCCTTTCTTCTCGCAAACATTTAACTCTATTCTCTAAGTTAGCATCGTTTGTTTCAGTTACTTTTTTTGATTTGGGCTTGCCCCAAACATTGGGTTTTCCCCATACAACAAATTTATTTTTAATCATTTTTTTATGCATCCCATTTACATCGATCTTCCACTTATTAAAGACCATAGAAATTTAGTTTGCACACACTTTAGCTACAATATACTACAA
>CALLLZ010000038.1 GCA_938008005.1 uncultured Marinicella sp.
CCATATACCTCAATAGTCACTCTCAATTTAATAAAAAATAACTTTCGTAATTATTATAGAGATACAGACAATATTTTTTCAATTAGTTTGGTATAACATTTCAGATGTCGCTATGGTAATGCAATAAACTTGATCATCCAGTTACGCATAATCATCTAGCTTATTTGCACTCTCTTCTGTGCAAATTCGCAACAACTTCTGGAACTAACAGGCTGTCGGATACAGTATAATTATCCAGTGCTTCTGAGGCTTCCCAAGTGGCCTCATTCATTACAGAACTCGATAAAGTACGAATATCGTTGATTGATTGAGAAGAACTAACCGAGAGAACTAACCGAGGACAGGCACCCTATAAAGATATTCTTACATGCAAATCAGGCTTTTGCTACAGATAAAATCATTTAAAAAACTCATAATCGTAGTTTTTAAATGGATTTATGTATGACTGTAGCTAGAAATCAACAAATATGCATTGAAGAGACGCCCTATTACCACGTGGTCTCAAGATGCGTTCGCCGAGCATTTCTTTGTGGTAAAGATCAAATCACAGGAAAATCCTTTGAACATCGTCGGGAATGGTTGATAGACCGCATCAAAAAAGTCACTTCAGTATTCGCAATAGATGTGTGTTCTTATGCCATTATGAGTAACCATTTTCATATTGTCTTACTGGTCAATTCAACCGAACAATGGAATGCAACCCAAGTATTAATGACATGGTGTTCTTTATACTCACTACCTGTTCTTTGTGACCGCTACCTAAAAGGTGAAATCAGTACTGAAGCCGAACTTCGTCGGGTTAATGAATATGTCGCAGAATACCGCACCAGATTAATGTCGGTTTCATGGTACATGAAAGCCATCAATGAATACATCGCACGCATGGTTAATGAGGAGGATAAATGCACTGGACATTTCTGGGAAAGTAGATTTAAGAGTCAAGCATTGCTAGACGAACGCGCACTTTTAACTTGTATGGCTTACGTTGACCTCAATCCAATCAGAGCTGCTATGTGCAAGGACTTAAAAGGTTCAAATTTCACATCGATCAAGGAGCGTATTGAACATCAAAGCACTTGGCTTTCGGGCTTTGGCAAATCTGATAATGACCTTCCTTTTTACCTTTCAAGCTACATTGATTTAGTGGATGAGACTGGACGTTGTTTACGTGACGACAAGCGAGGTTTTATCTCTCACAAAACAGCCAAAACTATAGATGAAATTGGCATTAACCCAGAATCTTGGCTCGACGAACTCAAAGGCTTTAAATCCATCGGCTTTTCAGCCGTAGGAACCGCTTCTCAGCTTAAAGAATTCTCCGAGAAAACAAAGCGCAAATGGACTCTTGGAATCAAGCTTAAACCACCTCTGGAATAAGCTTTAAAAAACCCAAAAAACCTATGTGCAGATCATATCTGCAACCGTTCAACTCGACTCAAATTACCTAAATTCGCTAATCAGTTAAAAACACCTATACTCTGAGCAGAATTACAGCAAAATCATTACATAAACTACCAAATTCTCAAACAAAATGAACACTTAAAACTTAGATTGAACCTCTTAAACAATGCATGTCCTGTATTTTGTGTCGTCCAGCTATGCATGTCCTGTATTTTTTTTCTGTATTTTTATTTTGTGTCGTATTTTTTAGTCCAGCTGAATTTGAGCGGGCATATGCCCGTTAATTATTATGTCCGTTAATCTGTGGCAACCTCAGACTCTTTTAACTTAAAACTTGGTCGGTAATCATTTTGGATTGTAACCACTTGTTTCTAAGATAAAGTTTGGATCTTTTAGATACAGTAATTCTTTGATTGCTTTATCCTTGTCTAAGGCTTTTTCATAATAAGACTCAACAATTCTTTTGCCTATCCAATAACCTAAATCTTTGGGTCTATCCTGTTTACCATCGCCATACATCCATGGTTGCAGCTCTGTTCCATGCATTACTTTTTTAAATTCTGACCAAATCATCGATTCATTCCGTAAACCAAAATCCTGTCTTTCAATTTCTGATGCGCTTATTTTTCCCAAGATACGGTTTTCTACAAAATCGGCCATTCCTTCATTCAATGACTGAGACAATAAAGTAAAATCTTTTGAATGATTCATATCTAAACGATTTTGAAACACATGAACAAGTTCATGCGCCACAAATGACAATATGACTTCTTTTGCTTCCTGTTTGTTATTCGCAAATTGGCATAAAACCTCTAAACCCAAAACAAGCCCTTCATGACTCGCCGTGCCACCAGAATTACCCGCTCCAAATAACACATATACAGGCGCGGCTTCTTTTTGGTTTAAAAACATTTTCACATCATTCAAAACTCCTTTAGCATCATCAGAAACTTCCCTAGCAGCAGGCAAACAAACATTCAAAGCCTTTTTATATATTTCCGGTTGTTCCATTAATGCTTGAGTCAGGTTTTTCTCATTCTGAATCCTGTTTGGTGTGAATATTTGAACACCTTTACTGCCCAAATCTAAATAATTATTTTTAATTTGCTTTTCATCAATTGATAGAGAATTTGAATATATAACTGCAAACCGTTCTGCATCCTCCAAGAAGAACTCATTGGCCAAAGCTTTATTAAATTGAAAGTTTATATTTATGATCATAAAAACCATAACAAATTGACCTATTTTCATATGACACCCTTTATTTTGAAATTAGTTTAAAAGTGATTTTGTATACTGAACCAAACAAATATAGCAAATACTGTGATCATTAAACTGATAATGATGATCAAGAACCAGTGAAGACCGCTTTGAACTTTCGGTAATTTACGGTTCATCCATGATGAAACCGGTAACAATAAAAACGGCCACAGCAATGAAAGCATGATAACAGTTGGCCATGCCTCATCACCAGATAAATGAATCATTCCGAGCCCTGTAAACTCTAATAGCCAACCAACCAAACCAACCAGCAGCGCACCAGGAATACCTATCAACAAAATGCCGCCCACAAGGCTCATAATAATACTCACTATCCACAGCCATTTACGACTGGGTTTATTCAATATTTTTATTTTATTGTGAGAAGTCATAGGATATTTTAAAAATAAGGCTTCAAGATTTAATTTTAGACGATCCTTTATGGTGTGTGTCTAAATATTCTACTTTCAACACCAGCTATTTTCGTAGGATTGCGCCTACTTGCCTTAATGGCCCTACTTTTGGTAGGCAGCCCAATTAATAAGCTTTCAAAGATAGTTTCTTAGATATTAGCATTATTAATAATATCATCATTGATTCATCATCTAATCATCAGATTACCCTTGGGTCTGCTGTGCTATCTTGTTTCTAATAA
>CALLLZ010000039.1 GCA_938008005.1 uncultured Marinicella sp.
GGTCCATCATTTTACTTTGATGCCAAAAAGGTATGAGTGAGCTTAAAATCAATTAACCTTAAGGATAATATCACCACCAATTACTCAAATCCATTCTCAAATATGTCATCCGGCGGATCTAAATCAAAAGTTTTGACCGAATCTGAGTTTATACCATTGACTGAAGACCTAGAATATTCTAAGTAAGCCATTTATTATGTGTTGCCTCAGGATTCAGATGTGCCCTAAAAGCACCACCCGCTACTGCAAAACCAATTTGATAAATAATCAAACTTTAGCTTCTAACTCATCCCATCGTGCGTAAGCTTTTTGAAGTACTTTTTCCTTTTCAGCAAGCACTGTACTGACCTCTTTTACTTTCGATTCTTCTTGATTATAAAACTCAGGATCACACATTTGTTCGGACAGTTTTGATATTTGGCTTTCAAGCTCATCAATTTCCGCTGGCAACTTTTCCAACTCATGCTTTTCCTTAAAACTTAATTTATTGTTATTAACTGTCTTCGGTTTCCCAACCACCTTTTCTTTGTTTTCTTTAGGGGCTTTATTAATATCTGGCTGGCGCCTCTGGCGCAAATAATCTTCATAACCACCAATGTATTCATTGACATCATAAACACCATCAACAGGATTTTCGAATACGATCGTTTGGGTACACACATTGTCAATAAAGTCTCGGTCATGGCTGATCAAAATTAAAGTACCTTTGAAATCGAACAGCAAGTCTTGGATCAAATCCAAGGTTTCCATATCCAAATCATTGGTTGGCTCATCCATAACAATGACATTGGCAGGTCTGGCAAACAAACGTGCCAATAACAACCTTGAGCGTTCGCCACCAGATAGCACACTGGCCGGACCACGTATTTTTTCTGCGCTGAAGAGAAAATCTTGGAGGTAAGAAATTACATGTCTGGGTTTACCATTAATCTCAACAAAATCTGTACCTAATTCAAGGTTATTTTCTACTGTATCATCATCGTTAATACTGGCTTTAAGCTGGTCAAAATAAGCCACTTCAATACCCGTACCAAGTTTCACCGAACCTTCTTGAGGTTCAATTTCACCAAGTAACAACTGCACCAAAGTGGTTTTACCAACACCATTCGGGCCGATGATACCAATTTTATCACCTCGCATAATTTTGGTACTCAGGCCTTTAACAATGGTTTGCTCACCATATTTAAACCCTAAATTATGAGTCACAATGACTTTTTTCCCACTGGCGTCAGCAACATTAATACTGGCTTTGGTAGAGCCTGATTGGGTGCGGCGGTTTTTACGTTCCTCTCGCAGAGCCAGCAGATCTTTTACTCGACTTTCACTGCGGGTTCTTCTGGCCTTTATACCTTGACGAACCCAGACTTCTTCTTGACTGAGCTTTTTATCCAAGCGAGCCCATTCTTTGACCTCTGCATCCAATCGATCTTCACGCCTAACCAAATAGGTGTTGTAATTACAATCATATTGATAAATTTTTCCCCGATCTAATTCCAGAATTCCATTGGCTATGCTTTTCAAAAATGTACGGTCATGTGTAACGAAGACCACGGCACAATGTAACTTATTAACCATGTCTTGTAACCACAAAATACTTTCAATGTCGAGGTGATTGGTTGGCTCATCTAAAAGCAATACATCAGGCATTTGTACCAGAGCTGCGGCTAAATTGATTCGTCTTCTTACCCCTCCTGATAACGATTTAATCACATCATCAGGATTAAGCTTTAATTTGGTACTAACAACATCTATCTGTTGTAACAACTCCCAACCGTTGTTTTCATCAATAACTTGTTGGTATTCAGCCATTAAATCTGGGTCTGTAGCGGTTTCATACTTCTCAAGCGCTGTACCTACTTTGCCTAACGCATGTAACAAAAACTCTCTGACAGTTGATTCAGATTCGTTGACAGCAGATTGTTTCATCATCGCCACTCGCATACCATCCTGCCTGATGACTTGACCGTCATCAATTGGTATCTCACCAGCCATAATTTTAAGCAACGTAGACTTACCTTCTCCATTGCGACCAATCAGAGCCAATTTTTGGCCTTTGTTGATGGTTAAGTTTACGGCGTTCAAAATAGGGTGAGCACCAAAATCGATACTGACTTGATCAAAACTGAGTAGGGACATGAATTACATACTTATAGAAACTGGTTGACCATTGTATTCAGTTTAAGAACAACCACAAGCCACAAACAAATTAATGACGATTTTTATTGATTCAACTGACCAAATTTGGCACATTAAGTCTTGGTTGTTTGCCATCTTGGAATTATTACAGTACTAGACTTGATGGCCGTCACATTTTTACAACCTTTCGGACTACTAACTAACTTATGCATTTAAGTTCATGACTACAATAAGCCATATTCTAAAAATAACGATATTTTGAAAACTGTACCTAAACTCAACTTAAACATACCTGACCACAATATACTGGATAAAATTGGCGAAGGCGGTATGTCATCAGTTTATTTAGGCCGACAAATATCACTACAACGAAAAGTCGCCATTAAGGTTTTGAAAAAGCTAGTGATGGATGACAAGTCTCTGTCAGAACGATTCGTTGATGAAGCCAAAACCGTGGCTTCTTTAGACCATCCACACATCATCAGTATATACGAAGCCAAAAAACTACCATCGGGCTTGGCGTATTTCACCATGCCATACTTAACACATGGAAACTTCGGTGAAATTATTTGCACCAACTCTGATCATTTGATTGAACTGTTGTGCCAAATTTGCGAGGGGTTGTCACATGCTCATAAACATGGCGTCATTCATCGAGATCTCAAACCCGACAACATTTTATTTGATCAATTTGGACGTATAAAAATCGCAGATTTTGGTATCGCCATTTCTCAAAATGCCAAACGCCAAACCAAGGAAACTCAATTACTGGGCAGTGCACATTACATGAGTCCAGAGCAAATTCAATCCAGAGAGATCAGCTACCAAAGTGACATATACAGTTTGGGCTGTATTATTTATGAAAAACTAACCGGCGACCATGTATTTCAAGCGGGTAACGATTTTTCGATTTTAATGTCACACATCAATAAACCGATCCCTGATTTACCAGATGCATTGGCTGAATGGCAACACATCATTGATCTGTGCCTGGCCAAAAATCCCAAAGAACGTTTTAAAGATGTTGAATCCTTGAAGGCCGCTTTATTGGCCATTAAGTACAGTAAACAACCTGCTGATGAGATGAGAGACTCTCAGAGCTTCGCTCACAAATACTTCAAACCAGCTTATTTAGCAGCAACAGGCATCTTGGCATTTGTACTCTTAGCTGCTTTCCTGATGGTTAAAAAATCCAATAATGAAGCCGAAAAGGCTCAAAAGCTGATAGAGACTCAATTGCTGGCCAAACAAAACGCCGCTGCTTTACAAGCCAAACAAGATCAATTAGAAGCTTTAGAATTGAAAATTGCTGTGGTTGAAAATACCGAAAATATTGAAGAAGAGTTGGTTGATATCACTGGTAATTTAGATAATGAAACCATCAATCAAATGTCAATTGAAACGAAACTAAATGAAGCCAAAAGCTTATTGAAACGCAATCGACTGACCAAACCAAAAGGTGAGAATGCAGCGGATAAATACCAAGCCATATTATTGGAACAACCCAATAATCAAATTGCCAGAGATGGCCTCAACCAAGTGGGTATGTCCTATTTCAATTTAATTGAGAAAAAATTATCAGCCAATGAAATACCGGATGCACTCAATTACATTCAATCTTTGAATGAGTACATCAGTAATTACAAAATTGATCGAAGCTTATTTGAAACACAAGTCAGTGGTATCGCGACTACCGCCAACAGTTTGGTTTCTAAAGCCGTTAACTCCAGACGAAAGAATGGGCAAGCTGAACAATATTTACAAATCATCAATTTACTCATGCCAAATTATAAATTTGTCACAGATTTACAATCCTCATACAACAATATCCCTCAAACTGGCCTTCATGTATCAGACCAATTAGGACATGCATTTATTTACTTTGCAATTAACGGTGATTCAGGGCTTCAAGATTTCATGTTTGGCACCAATGAAGTAACTGTTGAACAGTTTGCTCGATTTGCTGGTGAAAAATTCACCGAAGAAAAATGTCATCACTATGACAAAAAAGTTTTTTTCAAAAAGACTTGGCTTAAAACCCCTTTCGACCAAACCAATCAACACCCAGTGACCTGTATAACCGCAGCGCATGCCCAACAATATGCACAATGGCTCAGCGATGAAACTGGCCAAAAGTATCGACTTGCAACAGCGGCTGAATTTTTACACATTAACAAACAATTACAAACTCAACCCAGTTGCCAAAGTGCCAATTTAGCAGGCGCTGAAGCAGCTAGTGAGAAAAAAGCCACTAACAAAAAATACAGTTGTAATGACAAACAATTATTTACTGCACCCATTAAAAGTATGCAAGCCGAAAAACAAATATACAATTTAAACGGTAATGTCAGTGAATGGGTAACCAATTGTGGCAGCCAACCGAGCTGCGCCATCGGCACTTCGTGGCGTTCTGGATTGGATCAAACCAACATCTCACCCTTGTCGACAAGCCCAAACGAAACACACTCTCACATAGGTTTTAGATTAGTACGAGAACTCTAGATAACATATTTATTGAGAAAACAGCTCGATGCTGGGTTGTTGAGTTAAATGGTCTTTTTGCCAAAGTTTCTGCATCATTTCTGTATCAATGTTACCACCAGATAAAACCACCATAACTCGTTTGGGTTGATCTTGTTTACGTAACCACTGACACACTCCATCCATTGTCATTGCGCAAGTTGGCTCAACATGGACTTTAAGCAAGTGTTGTAACCACTGTGTCCAATAAACCATTGGTGTTTCTTCTACCGCAAAAAAATCATCTAAATGCTTAATATGCTCAAAAGTCTTTCCACCAATTGATAAGGTCATGGCGCCATCGGCAAGGGTTTTTGGTGCATCTTTCAAGCGTTGAATTTCCCCCGTAAGAAAGGATTGCATGGCATCATCAGCAGCCTTTGGTTCCACAGCAATTACTTTTGCTTCAGGCTGCAAATATCGAGCAGCCACCAAAGAACCTGAAATTAAACCACCGCCACCACAAGGAGCGAATATGGCATCCATAGGTTGTTTAACTTGTTGTATAGCTTCAAATGCGACCGTACCTTGGCCTGCAATCACTGAGTAATCATTAAAGGGCGAAATCCAAAAAACACCTTCTTCTTGGGCCGCAAGTTCAACGGCCGAATCAACTTCCTGCCGTTTGTCCAATAACACCACTTCTGCACCATATGATCGAGTGGCTTGCGCCTTAACCTTGGAAGCAAAAGATGGCATATAAATGGTAGCTGGCACACCAAATTGTGCCGCTGCCCAAGCCACTGCTTGTGCATGGTTCCCTGAGGAATTAGCCACCACTCGTTTAACAGTATCATGCTTTTCTTTCAGCACTTGTACCGCATTACAGCCTCCTCGAGCCTTAAAAGCACCAATTTTCTGCAGACATTCAGCTTTGAAATAAATCTCATGTCCTAACCATTGATTTAATAAAGCTGAAGTCAATACGGGGGTTTCATTGATAAATGGCTTGATACGTTGATGCGCTGATTTAATGTCATTAATATTTATCATTATTGTTTATCCAAAGCTTCTTATTTATGTTTCTCAAATACCAAAAACTGGTTGTTGGCGGGCATAACAATATCTTCTACCATTGTAAACCCTTGAGCCTTCATTAAATTATTAACCTCCTCAAAGTCACGAATTCCCCTGAGAGGATCAATGTCCTTCAACCACAAGTCAAAATCAGCATTGGATTCAGAAGTGAATTTACCTTGGTACTTAAATGGACCATAGAACATCACTCTTGTCCCAGCTTTTAAGTTTTCAGCTAAATCTTGAATCAATTGATAAACCAATGGTTCACTGATGATATGCAAAGTATTGGCACTGAAAACAACATCTATATTTGAGGCTGAAACTTGGCTACTGCCAATCTCATACTCCATTGGTGGTAAGACATTTGTCAGTTTAACCTCATCTATCCACATATTGATACCAACATGATTCTCTTTTACATCTGAGGTTTGCCAGATTATATGGGGTAAATTTAAACCAAAGTACACTGCATGTTGCCCAGTACCAGAACCAATTTCCAAGATTCTTCGATCAGTCTTTCGCAACTTTTTTTGTAGGATCGACAGAATGACTTCTTGGTTTCGTTCACAAGCTGGGGCGAATGGTTTTTCCTTTTTAATTGCAGGTTTTTTGTTCATTCTCTAAATGCTTCATTTATTCACTTTAAGTATGTTTTTAATATATCAGATTCTGCTCGGTCAGTTCGGGTTATTAAGATTTGAGTCTCAGCAGAATTGACACTCAAAGATGTACCTACTGAAAAAGGCCGATGGGATGTTATAAATGTTAACTCATCTGTATTCAAGTTTAAGCGCCAAATACCTGCCAAATCACCACCGCGGTCAAAATAAACCATTTGATTAACGACAGTCCAAAGATTCATTGAAGCACTCTTGAATTCTGGAATTAAAAGTGTTTCTTGCTGGGTTTTCAAGTCATACAAAAATAAGCCATCAATTTGATTTTTTGATAAAATTATCCCACCATCATCCAACAGCATAAATCGACTCACCGCATCAACTGGCAAAACTTCGGTTTGCTGATTACTTAAACGCAAAATTTTGTGTTGCAACTCATCTGACTTAGCCAATGCAAAATACGCACCCTCAAATTCAACCGCCGCTGTATGTCCATATCCAAAATTCAACACTTCCGTTTCCATGGTGTTCAAATCAAGCAACAAACTACCATAACCACTGTCATCATTAATGGTCATTAAAACCTGATGTTCACTTTGACTCCAGCTGGGTCTGGTCAGTTTGGACCCTGGTTTTGAAATCAATAATTGTTCAACTTCCCTGTCCATATCAAAAAGCCAGATAGAACTTAAGTCCTGACGATTACTGGAAAACAAAAAACGCCGGCCATCTGCTGAAAAAGCTGGGTAGTTATCATATTTTGTTGAATGTACAACACGAGAAAAATCACCTGAACTTATATCGTACAACCAAATATTCGCCTCATAGCTAACTTCTTGAAAAGTCATTACTTCTCTGTCATCATCAAAGGAGGGATGCTGTGCACCATAAGCACCCAATAATTGTGGCTTGACATCATAGATATCGACCACCCAAAGCTGTCGACTGCCACTCATGTCTGAATCAAAAACAATGTGCTCAGTATCATACCAAGTGTGACTAACTGAATAATGCTCACCGTGAGTCAATGCTTGTTCATTACCGGTTTTCATGTTTTTCAACCAGATATTTCTCACCGATTGTGTCCCTCTTGAAAAACTAAGCCATTGTTGATTAGGACTGATTTGTGGTGACCAGTCTTGCTCATTGATTGAATTAGGATTGGTTAGTTTTGTTATCGTACCTTTTGATAACTCCAATTGATGGATGGCTGTTTTATTTTCTTTACTGGGTTGAGAAAAATATAGGCTGTTCATTTTCTTATTCCAACTCAAAGTTCTGGATTCAGAGTTAAAATAACAAGGATTTAAGTCTTCAAAGGTTTCCTCAGTTAAGTCATAACTTTTCAATAAACAATTGATTGAATCTTGAGCTGTAAAAAACACCCGATTTAACTCAGACACCAACACCGGTGATGACAATCTATATCCTGGTAATTCAATTCTTTTTTTTTGGCATCAGCCACCGACTCAATGATGATTTGACTGTTTAATGGTGTATCTTTGACATAGATCAACGATTGACCATCATGACTCAGTATGCTTTGTTTCTCCATACCTGGGAGCGCAGTAACACGACTGGCATTGGCCACAGCCTCTTGCAGTAAGTTCACAGTAGGATCTTTGCGATTAAGCCAATAGGCTGACATTAACAGCAAAACAGCCATTAAAGTCATCAAAACTGTTTTAAACCTTCGATTATTTCTGGTTTTGACAGGCTCAATTAATTGCACCAGTTGATAGCCTTTTTTAGGAATGGTTTTGATATATCTGGCTTCGCTTGCAGAATCACCCAATAGCTTTCTTAATTCAGCAATGCTTCGCGACAAAGCATCTTCATTAACAAACTTATTTGACCAAATTACATCTAAAAATTGTTGGCGGGTTACTACTTGTGGCGCTCGTTTAATCAAAAGTAACAACACTTGGTTTAGCTGTTGAGACAACCTTTGCTCAATATTTCCCTTTTTTAAAAGCCTGCTATCAGGTAAATATTGCCACTCACCCAAAAGCCATGTTTGATTTATTTTTTCCTGATACTGTATGGCTTTCATTAATCAATTGTGCAAACAAAGGAAGTTTTCCGAAGGTTTTTTCGATGTCAAATAGTTAATTTATGTTATTGTTGATAATTGTGAGAAAAACCATGAAACATTTTTTATTTATAACTGTATGCATTATAACCAGTCCTTTCGTATATGCACAAGATTTAGGTGACCCAGAATGTGATAGCTTATTACTGGTAAGTAGTTGGCGTAGTAACAACGTTAAAATATTTGATGGTTGTGATGGTAAATTCATAAAAGACATGGCTGAAACAGGTGTTTTAGAAGGGCCACAGGCTATTTTCCAAGATGATAATGGAGATATAATAGTTGTCAGTGAATCCAATCATAAGTTAGTCAAGTTTGATCAACCCACACTTTCTATAGCTACGACTGTTGTAGCGCCTGGCCTGATACAAAACCCAATTACAGTGGTAAAAAAAGACAGCAGCAGTATTTATTTAGGCAGTTATTCAAGCAATCAAATCATTGAGTTAGATACCCATACATGGCAGTCAAAGGGGACTATATTACCAGCTAACAACGGTCAAATTGAGGGCATTGATATTGGTATGGCTATGGGACCTGATGGGTATTTGTACGTGCCAGGGTTTGATTCTAACAACATTCTCAAAGTAAATCCTCTTGATGGCTCAACCAATCAATTTGTCCCATCTGGCGCTGAAGGTTTAAAAAGACCACGAACAATACTTTTTTCCAACGACAAAATTTTTGCAACTGCTTGGGGTAATCAAGCATTGGTAGAATATTCGCCTGAAGGTCAAATACTAGCCATACCCATCAATGGATTTAAAGGAATTACAGGCATGGTTCAAGATGGACCAGGACATGTATTAGTTACCAGTGACAGTTTAAATACAGTCAGGCGTTATCAACTCAATGATTTCAGTTTCGAGACATTAATTACAAAAGACAGTGGAGGCTTAACAGGGGCTACATATGTTTATAGATTAAGTAAGATCAATCAATCCGAGGACGTTACTGGGATGCGACAAGCCTGGGTAACTGGTTTAGGTGTTGTTCAAAACAAACAGATTATCGTATCTGATTTTCATGTAACTCAAGGCGGCGCATTTGGAACGAATTTTGATCCAGAAACCATTGAGAGTAAACCATGGGGTAATTTGGTGCTGGAATATTCTGATTGTCACTCAGCCGATATGTCTTATCAGTCGAAACTCACCGTCGATGGCAAAGAATTCGGTTCAGGAGGGTATCCTATAACGCGCATTGCGATGAACCCAAGTGCTCGGGCTTGTCAACAAATTGGATTTGATCACATCGCCGACAACATTTGGATGAACGGCACATTTTATGGTGGTGAGGATTTTAATGGCGAGGGCTTTACAGTCGATTTACTCGAAGATAATCGTGCTGTCGTTACTTGGTATACTTATTTACCAAAAGCAGAATAGTTCACGCCCACTTTAACAATCACAATGGGCTGCTGATGGGTTGACCATAAGCAGCCCTTTTTTTTATCATGTTCTGGTTTTTCTTTGAGTTTTGAGCAAAAATGAGGATAAAAGTGTAATGACAAATCCCACAGGAAGTATTTCTATCAATGTAATCAAAGCACGAAAATGGATTTTTTTATAAGAAACAGCAAACTCATTCATTTCTTGACTGGTTTGAGACAGCACTTCTTCTGTGGCCCCTTGGGTTTTTAAATCCGCTAAATAACTTGTTTGGTATTTTTCAATATAGTCTTCACCGCCATTTCGGTAATATATTTCCCAGGAAAACACATAGAAAAATGCAGCGATTAAACTGACCAAAAAACCCACTTTAAAGGCTTGGCCAAAATAAATAATCCCACCTAAATTTTTATCACGATGCTGCTTGATGGCGACAAAAATGAACGAGAAACCGACC
>CALLLZ010000040.1 GCA_938008005.1 uncultured Marinicella sp.
GGACATAAAAAAATGAACAAAGCGAAATATGAATCTTTAACTATTAACTAAAAGGGGTCGGACCCCTTTTAAGGATAAACACCTGATTTAAAAGGAAATTATAGTGGATTGTTATAAATACGACTGCCTCAATCAATTGACTGACACCTTCCGCTTTAACAACGCTGAACAACACCGCAGCTAATACGGGACATTTTATGCTTACGCCCTACTGTTCGCCCTCTGGCTCTGGCAACTTTAAGCTTTGCTTTTGTGTGTTCGATGATTAACTCTCGTTCAAAATATGCCAATCAAGTGCCATTTGTTCTTTCGTAACGTTGGATGGAATTCAAAAATATAAGAACCTAATGGTGTTTCCTTCAATGACAGTTGATACTTATCAATGTAAAATACCGTTTTTTCGTCAATCTACATTAAAAAAAACATTATGTTTGATAAAAGCCAAAATATCGCAAAAGCTGACCCTGAATTGTATGCCGCCATTGCTGCTGAAAACAAACGCCAGGAAGATCATATAGAATTGATCGCGTCTGAAAATTACACCTCACCTGCAGTAATGGAAGCCCAAGGGTCACAAATGACCAATAAATACGCTGAAGGCTATCCTGGTAAGCGTTATTATGGCGGTTGTGAGCATGTCGACGTGGCTGAAGAATTAGCCATCAACAGAGTTAAACAGTTATTCAATGCCGACTATGCCAACGTCCAACCACACTCAGGCTCTCAAGCCAATCAAGCGGTATTTTTGGCTCTACTAAAACCAGGTGATACCATATTGGGAATGTCTTTGGCTCACGGTGGGCACTTAACTCATGGTGCCAAGGTCAATGTATCGGGCAAACTATTTAATGCCATTCAATATGGTATTGATGATACAACAGGCCAAATTGATTTTGATGAAGTCAGGAAATTGGCCCATGAACATCAGCCGAAAATGATCATCGGTGGATTTTCTGCTTATTCAAAACGCATAGATTGGCAACAATTTCGTGACATTGCTGATGAGGTTGGGGCTTATTTTATGGTTGATATGGCGCATGTCGCAGGTTTGGTTGCTGCTGATGTCTATCCTTCGCCTGTCAATATTGCAGATGTGACCACTTCAACAACTCACAAAACATTGCGAGGCCCCAGAGGCGGAATCATACTCGCCAAAGCCAATCCAGAATTAGAAAAAAAGTTCAATTCATTGGTATTTCCGGGCATTCAAGGTGGTCCTTTGATGCATGTCATCGCGGCCAAAGCTGTGGCCTTTAAAGAAGCCCTACAACCTGAATTCAAAACCTATCAAAAAGAAGTGGTTAACAATGCACAGGCAATGGCTAAAGTGTTTGTCGAACGTGGCTACAATGTGGTATCTGGCGGTACAGAGAATCATTTATTTTTGTTGGACTTAGTTAGCAAAGACATCACTGGAAAAGACGCCGAAGCCCGTTTGGGTGAGGCACATATCACTGTCAATAAAAATTCAGTACCCAACGACCCTAAATCACCTTTTGTGACCAGTGGCTTGCGTTTAGGTACTCCAGCAGGCACCACCCGAGGGTTTGGTATAGAGGAATTCACCGCCATGACGCATTGGATGTGTGATATCCTTGATAACATGAGCAATGATGAAGTGGTTGAGCAGGTACGAGCACAAGTAACCGAAATGTGCCAACAATTCCCTGTTTACGGATAAACCAGGACCAAATAAATGACTGAAAACAAAAAAAACAAAAGATTACCAGAGCCATTGGCTAGAAAACACCGCGCCAGAAAGCGTTTGGTGCAGGCTTTATATCAAATGCATTACAATGATATGACGGCTCGTGTGGTGATTGAACAGTTTTTAGAAGAACAAGATTTCAACAAAGTTGATACCGATTTTTTTAAATCAGCGTTGCGCTACATTGAATCCAATAAAGATGAAATTGAAGCCCAAATTGATCCACATTTAGGTCGTGAAAAAAGTTCGTTAGGAGCCGTTGAATATGCCATACTTACCATGGCCACTTATGAATTATTAAAACACATTGAAACACCTTTTAAAGTGGTCATCAACGAAGCCATTTTAATGGCGACTGAGTTTGGAGCAGAAGGTGGACATATTTTTGTTAATGGCGTACTAACCCAAGTGGCTGCAGCCACCAGACAAGCCGAAATCAGTGCAAAGTCCAGCTGAATCACAGTACTTAAATTATACCGACAGGTGATGCATCAAAGAATTTGACCTGATTGACCAAATCAAACAAAAATGTGCATCGACTACCAGTGGTACATTGATGGCTATCGGCGATGATGCCGCCATTTTAAATCCAGACCCAAATTTACAAATGGTGGTTTCAACCGATACTTTGGTCGCAGATGTTCATTTCAAATCCAGCGACAATCCAACAACCATTGGACACAAATCGTTGGCAGTAAGCTTAAGTGATATTGCTGCTATGGGTGCTAAACCCAAATGGGCCTTACTTAATCTAACACTGCCTGATTTAGATCAAAAATGGTGCAATGCTTTCATTAAGGGTTTCAGCCAATTATTGCTTAAACATGAAACTCAATTAATTGGTGGTGACACCACTCAAGGCCCGCTTTCAATCACCGTTACAGTGATGGGTGAAACTGAGCAAGCAATAACGCGTAACACTGCACAGGTCAATGATTTGATAGTGGTCAGTGGAGAATTGGGTTCAGCAGCTTTTGCCTTACACAACCCCAGAAAAAACAAAGCATGCAACGCACAACTGCGTTCACCTGAACCGCGCTTAGATGTGGCCAAAAAAGTTAAAAAATTGGCCACTTCAATGATCGACATTTCCGATGGTTTATTGGCCGATCTATCACACATCTGTGAAGCCAGTAAAGTCTCTGCGGTGATCGAACTGACTCAAATACCCATTAATACAATCATCAAGAAAGACCCTAACTGGATGCAATATGTTCTGGCTGGCGGTGACGACTATCAGCTATGCTTCACCATCCACATAGACGATGAGAGCCAACTCCCTGAGGATTGCTGTATTATTGGTCAAATTATTGATACTGGTGAAGGGGTTGGAGGTGTTATGGTACTTAACCAACATCAACCCATTCAGACTGACAGTATCGCATATAAAGGCTACCAACATTTCAATCATGACTGATCATATTCGAACACAGCAAGTTGCATTAAAAACCCCAAGTGGATTTTTGGCCTTTGGTTTCGGCAGTGGCTTAGCTCCTGTTGCCCCTGGAACATTCGGCACGTTAGCTGCCATCCCACCTTATTTGTTATTCACCCAATTAAGCTGGCCTTTGTATGCTTTGGTCTTGCTAGTGACTTTTTTGCTTGGAATCTATTTATGTGACAAGACCAGTCAAAATCTTGGCGTTCATGATCATGGTGGCATCGTTTGGGATGAATTTGTTGGTTTTTGGATCACCTTATTTATGATACCACTGACATGGTATTGGCTTTTACTTGGCTTTGTGTTGTTCCGGTTTTTTGATATCGTCAAGCCATTTCCGATAAAATGGTTAGATAAGAAAGTTAAAGGCGGTTTTGGTATTATGATAGATGATGTCATTGCTGGGTTATTTGCCTGGGCTATTTTAATGGTGGTTGTAAGATTTGTAGGATGAGACTGATAAACCCTGCGGAATAATATATATGAAGAATAAAGTATTGGTGTTAGGTGGTGGGCGCATTGGCGCTGCGATTGCAAAAAATTTAAGTGCAGACCACCAAGTCACACTGGTCGACCTAAGCATCAAACATTTATCAAATTTAAACAAACACTGTCAACTGGTTCAAGCCAATGTCTGCGACGATGCCACTTTAACTGAGCTGGTTGAACCATTTGACATGGTGGTTGGTGCCCTACCCAGCTTATTAGGTTTTGATCGGTTACGAGCCTTGATTCAACTCGGTAAATCAGTAGTCGACATTTCTTTTTTTGCAGAAGACGCCTTGGCTTTGAATGAAATGGCCCAGACCAAAGATGTGACTGCTTTGGTTGATTTTGGTCTTGCCCCAGGCATTTCAAACCTATACGCCGGTCATTTCGTTGACCAATTTGATCAAGTCGATACTTTTACTTGCAAGGTAGGTGGTGTGCCTGTTGAAAGAATTAAACCATTTGAGTACAAGGCACCTTTTGCACCACTTGATGTGATCGAGGAATACACCAGGCCAGCTAGAATGCGTCGACATGGTGAAGACATCATTCTGCCTGCAATGAGCGAAATCGAATCACTCTATTTTAAAGGTATCGGTCACATGGAGGCATTTAATACCGATGGCTTGCGTTCTTTGTTACAAACCGTCAACATCCCTAATATGGCTGAAAAAACCGTGCGTTACAACGGCCATGCCAATTTGATACAACAATTAATCGATGGTGGCTTCTTCAAAGCAGAACACCGAGAGAACACCGCCAAAGTACTGTTAGAACAATGGCAATTCGCTGACCAAGAACCTGACTTAACTGTAATGGAAATTACTGCCTCTGGAATAAAAAATGGCCAGGTTCACTCAGAAAGCCTACAACTGATTGATCATTATGACCATAAGAACCAGGTATCATCTATGGCTCGAACCACTGGATATACCTGTGCTGCTGGAGTCAGATTGGCTCTGAACTCAAATCTAAACCACGATTTACCTACCGGTGTCATCCCGCCTGAAATTATTGGCCAGAATCAATCATGGTTTCAGCAAATCATGGACGAACTGGCCACTCATGACATCAAGCTCAAAACCTCATGATCGATTCATTGATTCTATATTTTACTGGTTTATCTGTATTTGGTAAAACTGCCATAATTTTGAACTTTAGTTTGTTCTTCATAGCCGGCTTTCTGTTTAAGCATGTGGTTCCTTCTGGCTCAGAAGACTTAAATAAAAAGCGCGCTCGATTGTTGCGTTTAATGAATATTCTTTTACTTTCGATTTACCTGTTTGATTGGCTTTGGAACTACATCATCAATGCCAATGGTCACAGTGAATTTTTAAAACAAGTTTCACAAACCGGTCTGGTCTTTTTACTGGGTTATTTATTCACCCAATTTGGTCACTCTTGGACCATTAAAAAATACGGTAAACAACGCACCATTGAGGGCAAAGAAACCAAAACACGAACTTACCATTCCGAAATGGGTTACATAATCATTTTACTGATCACTGTTGCTGTTTCCTTACTGTTGATCATCAACATTTGGCAAGTCACCTCATGGTTACAAGCTACCGGGGTCATTGGCGGTATTTTGGTGATATTATTTGGTACCAAAGAAGCCTGGGCGCATGATGCTGTCAGTGGTCTGATTATGCTGCACCAAGGCCAAATTGGTCCTGGGGTGGTGTGCCGCATTCCTTCGATGGATATTCTGGCTGTCATCAGGCGCATGTCTTTGACTGAAACCACTTTTCATCACATCATACAAAAACACAACATCATCGTGGCCAATTCAAAACTTCGAGCAGTACCTGTTGAAATACTCAACAAAACAGATGTTAATCATTGGAACGATTATGTTGAGTTCAACATCGGATATGACACACCATCTGAACGAGTTGAGACGTATATCCAAGCAGTATGGCAAAAAGCTTGTGAAATAGAAAAACAGTTAGACCCTGAAAAAACACCTCGCTTGGTATTGGTTAACCCTGGGGATCATGCCATACAATGGCGCATGAATTATCGCGTTGAATCTGTTTATCGCATTACACAAGCCAGATTCGCTATCAACAGGGCTGCTTTTGATTTACAAAATGAACATGGTTTGTCTTTGGCTACTCCGTTGACTCACCAAGCGCAATAAACCTAAAAGTTAAACTTATTGAGACTTCTACAACCGACCTGAAGCTTTAAAAAAAGTAAAATGACTATTCTTTTGTGTGACTCGACGAAGTATCATTGTGACAATATAATTGGTGCTTTTCGTTTCTTGCCACAGCACTTACATTTGCCAGATTAACTTTTTTAAATACCATGCTCCAAACCGGTTTCCAACCCTTTTCGTGCTGATCGTCTTGTTGCAACATTTCAGATATATATTGATTTTTTTTGAGTGTCCAAATCGTTTTATAAGTGACTTCTTTATCACCTTGTTGGTAATTTTCTTCAGGAAAGTAAATATACTGGCCATCAAAAATTACACCACCCTGACTGAATCCACTTAATGAATTGAAATACCTGAATGTAACCGTTGAATCCTTACCCTCCGCAGAATACCATGTTTCCCCATAATAAGGTTCACCTGGACCACATACTATATGCTCATCTTTGAGGTGAGCTCCACCAAACACATCTGAAAAACAATGTGTATCAATCCGCTTACCGTCTGGAAAAGGTGCTTGCCAACAATGCCCTCTTAATTGCTCTAAAGTATTAAACTGAGCCATAACAATATTGAAGTTTAATGTCATGATAATTATCAATGCAGTTTTACATTTACAATTCATTGGTGTTTCTCCCATCAGTTGAGTCATATATTTCACAGTCCCTTAATTGTATTTATCTGAAGGCTTGTTACCATGATAAAATATTAAGTGACTTCCATCATAAACTCAAAGGCCAATCAAATGATTAAAAAAATAATTTTTATACAGCTTATAACTTTTGGCCTCTTTGCACATGCAGAAACTCCAACCCTGATAAGAGCGGAAGGCTATATTGATGTCCAATCAGGTCAATTAATTAAACCTGCTAATATCTTGGTCACAGGCAACTTGATCTCTGCAATTAATCCCAAAATAGTTCCTGAGGAGGTTAAGACCATTGATTTATCAGGTAAATTTCTGCTGCCTGGCTTAATGGATATGCATACCCATTTAGATCTTGATTTTAACAATGGTTTTGATGACATCATCACCAAAGAAACAGCCAGTAAAGGCGCCATCCGTGGCGTTAAGAATGCACAAAGAACATTGCTGGCAGGTTTCACCACTGTCAGGAACATTGGCCAAGTACATCTAACCACTGATATGATTGATGTGGCATTGGCGCAAGCATCTGACTCTGGTTGGATAGTAGCACCCAGGATCATCCCGGCTGGACACATGATAAGTATTCAAGGTGGTCATGGTGACTTAACCTTAGGTTTGGCTGCTGATTTAATCCAACAAACACCCAAAAATGGCATCATCAACGGACCACAAGAAGCCATTGCAGCGGTTAGATATCAAATAAAGAACGGAGCCAAGGTGATTAAAATGCACGCCACTTCTGGAGTACTTTCCCTAGAAGACAGTGTGGGTGCTCAACAATTAAGTACTGATGAAATGGTAGCCATAGTCGAAGAAGCTCATAGACATCACATTCGTGTAGCAGCCCACGCCCATGGAACTGAAGGTATAAAGGCGGCCATTCGAGCTGGCGTCCATTCTATAGAACACGGCTCTTTACTCGATAATGAAGGCATTAAATTAATGAAAAAGAACGATGTTTACCTGGTACCTACCATCGGTGCTGATGATTTCATAGATACCAGTAAACTGCATCCCAAATTGGCCAAAAAGGCTGAATATGTGATGCCATTGGCACAAAAAAATCTCAAGAAAGCCATTAAAGCCGGAGTTAAAATAGCTCTGGGTACCGACGCGCCCTTAATTCCGCATGGCCAAAATGCGCATGAGTTATCAGCCATGATGAAACATGGCATGAGTGCCATAGACGCGATCCAATCTGCTACCATAAACTCAGCTGACTTACTGGGAGTGGCAGATCGTGGAGAAATCAAAGTCGGGCTGTTAGCTGACCTCATCGCAGTTGATGAAAACCCACTAAGTAACATTAAAACCTTAGAAGCAATTCCTTTTGTAATGAAAGGAGGTCAAGTTTATAAATTTCCTTAATTCATTTAATGAGACCTCTGTATAAGTCTGGGTCTTTGGAAAAAAGAGTTGAAAAGCCAAAGTTCAAGGCAGGAAACGCAAGTAATAGCTAGCTATTGATTAGTTTTCTAACGCAGAAATTTGGGTTTTCAAACTTTCTTAACATGATCCACGACTTATGCAGAGATCTCTTAATACCACTTTAAACCGTCCGATTCATTTAAAGTGGCTAAATACAACTGTTACTAAGCCGCATCAATTTCATCTATGATTTCATCCATAGCTTCACATTGTGCGTCTAAATCATCTCCTGAGACTTGTTGGCCAATTGTCATCATTTTTGTGGTCAGTGTAGTTAATTTACTTGGGTCAGTCATGGCCAGTTTAGACATTTTCTCCGTCAGCTCTTGAGTCTTCTTTTTAATTAACTCTTCTGTACAAGGCTCTCCTGCACAAGCCGATAACAATATGATGACCAACAATGAAATCAGAGTTCTGATTGTTTTTTTCATTTAATAAGCCCTTTTAATGGGTGACATTTGATTATAGCTTGAATCAGCGCTTTATTTGTGTGAATCTTGAACCCTCTAAGGTTAGGTTAAACATCAGTCCCTTGTTACTGAAAACGAAACCAACTACAGGGTCTTTAATATCTAAAGTATTGATATCTTCACCAACTCCCCATTTAACCACTGCAACAGATCCATCAACACCAGCTTTCCACCCTTTTTTATCGCGAAAATCATTCAAGGCTTGCTGAGTCATGAATACCACCACTACAGATTTAGATTGAGCACCTGCCTGAAAACCAATAGATGCGGCTGCAGTCTTGTAGTATGCAATATTTTGACCGCCTTGTCGCAGTACGCCTTCACCATATTCTCCACCAATACCAAAACCAGCTTTCAAGACTTGAGGAAAAATCAAAACTGCAGCAGCGCCATCCAAAAAGGCTTGTCCGCCCACCACTTCTTCTATGAATCTTTTACTGGTGGCATCAGCCAATATATTAATTTCTTGTTTTGACTTAGCTATTGCATTGGTTAATGGAAACAACAACAAAATAATTAGGGATAGTTTCTTCATTTCAATATACAAGAAGATGATTAAATTGCTATCCTACCACAGCTTAATTAAATTCTGAGATATTCATATTTCCCTGCTTAATCCTTAAGTACTCAGTTGCTCCAACAGAGCGCTTAAATTCATGCCCTAAGGAGCTTTCAAAATCATCCAATCTCATCATTGGATGATTTTGAGATAGAATGACCAGTCAAGTAATCACCCGCCTGCCTTAAGGGCCTATGGTGATCTTGCAAATCTATGAAGCAACAGTTGAGCTTCTAGGGCAGCCAGAAAGCTTTGAATAAACCTGGGTCTCATTAAGAGAAGCCAACAAATTTTATGAGTCCTTTATTTAATTACTAAAATCTAGCAAGGCTTGTCTTTGTAATGCATTCAACTCATAAATACTGTCTATAGTGCATTCTTGTTGGAGTTGGCCAAGCACCCGTATCGAATCAAACTTAGCGTTCAAATTACGCGTTGAACCCTGATTAACTTGAATGCTATTGGCAAAAGGCAAGTCATTACAAGCAGATAATAATTTGATTAAAAAACGCCTGCCTTGTTTGCTGCGTAATATCAAATAACGTTCATTCAGTGATTGCCAACCCACTAAGCGGAAATTTTGTACTCGATCTTGTTTAATCCACCCTTGCTTTTCTAGAAAGCTGTCATAGTTGATGCGTTTGTTTCTCTGGTTTTGGCAAGCACTTAAGGAGATCCTGATTTATTATTTCAAAAGCAGTCTCAGATGATAAAATAGTTAATGACTCCGAATTATTAAATGCT
>CALLLZ010000041.1 GCA_938008005.1 uncultured Marinicella sp.
TTATGATCTCAGTGATCAATTGAATGGAGATAAAAAAAACACGTCTCTTCCGCCCTTAGGGTTATCTAAAGGGCTCATAAATACCAGCGCCAATTCGAGTGGCGGGTTTTTTGGTGGTAACCAGCAGTTGTTACCGGTTGATCAGGCTTTCCAATTTGAAACCATAGCTTTGGATGCCAATCAATTGATGGTGCGTTTTACCATGGCGCCTAATATTTACCTGTATAAAGACCAAATTGAATTCAATGTTTTTACTGATGGTGTTGAACTCGGCCAGCCTGAGTTCCCACAAGCTCAAATCAAAGATGATCCTGAGTTTGGGATGGTGGATGTTTTCTATGATGTGGCTGAAATAGTCCTACCAATCAAGCGCACAAAATTTGGGGTATCAAGCCTAAACATTGAAGCAGCATTTCAAGGTTGTGAAGACGGCAAGATCTGTTACCCACCAACAGCCCAGCAGGTTTCAGTTGAGTTACCTGAGGTATCGAAATTAGATTCTGTAAAACCAATGAAGGCGAAAGATGATACGGGTGTGCAATTGTCAGAAACCGATGAAATTATTCAAGGTTTTGATGGTTCAATTTGGCTGGTTATTTTACAGTTTTTTGGTTTTGGTTTGTTGCTGTCATTAACACCTTGTGTGTTTCCAATGATTCCGATACTTTCAGGTTTAATTGTGGGTCAAAAGAATCCATCAACTGCCAAAGCATTTTCCCTTTCGATGGTTTATGTGCTGGCCATGGCTTTAACTTACACGGCAGTGGGTGTGGTGGCTGGTTTGGCAGGGACTAACCTACAAGCTTTATTTCAAACACCGTGGGTAATTATCAGTTTTAGTGTGGTATTTGTATTATTGGCTTTGTCTATGTTTGGCTTTTATGAATTGCAATTACCAGCCAGTTTACAAAATAAGTTATCAAATATTTCGAACAAACAAAAAAGTGGTTCCTGGATTGGTGTGGCAGTCATGGGACTGTTGTCGGCTTTAATCGTGGGCCCATGTGTTGCCCCTCCCTTAGCTGCTGCGGTTATTTATATCTCATCGGCTGATGGTGGTCCTGTGGTAGGTGGTTTGGCTTTGTTTGCGATGTCGATGGGGATGGGAGTGCCCCTGATTGCAATTGGTACTTCTGCTGGTAAATGGATGCCCAATTCTGGTGGTTGGATGAATGTGGTTAAATCATTTTTTGGGGTACTTCTGATTGGTATGGCAGTTTGGTTCTTATCAAGAATATTGCCTGAAGACATCATCTTAATGATGTGGGGCTTATTACTGGTAGCTACTGCTGTGATGTGGCACCAAAATGCCAAGGATAATGGCTTATCAGGTTGGGTGATGTCGATGTTTGATGCATTTAAAGTGATATTACTGGTGGTAGGTGTGGCACAGTTGATTGGTGGAATGGCAGGCCAGTCAGATCCTTTGCGACCATTAAAAGGCGTTTTTGCAGGAGGTGGTGTAGCCGTTGAGCAGAAAGTCACATTCACAAAAATTAAATCATTGGCTGATTTGAATCAACAGATAGCGAACAGCGATAAACCCGTATTTTTAGATTTTTATGCAGATTGGTGTATAGAATGTAAACGCATGGAAAAAACCACATTTAAAGACACTGATATTGTATCTTTAACAGAACAGATGACGGTGTTAAAAGCTGATGTGACAGCCAATGATGAGGTGGATGCAGCGTTGATGAAACACTTTGGAATCGTTGGCCCACCTGCCAGTTTGTTTTTTGCTGAAGATGGCACCTCTTTGGTACAGCACAATTTCTTTGGGTATAAATCAGCAGTAGACTTAAAACGAACGTTTGAAAAAATACTAATTAAGGCGAATTAATAGACATTCGCAGCCATTTGATGCACAATCGCAGCACTTAGAAGCTGAATTTGATTTTTGCATATGCGTGAAATTGCCATCATAAACGGTCCAAACCTCAACCTGTTAGGGGTTAGAGAGCCAGAAGTGTATGGCAATGAGACTTTGCAAGATATCAACGATTCATTGTCAGCTGTGGCGGCAAAGTTGGATCTTTCTTTGAGATTCATACAATCCAATGCAGAGCACGAATTGGTCGATTACATTCATCAATGTTTCAACGATCAGATTTCTGGCATTATTATCAATCCAGCGGCATTCACACACACCAGTGTAGCGATTCGTGATGCCTTACTGGGAACACAAATTCCTTTTATTGAAGTGCACTTATCTAATATCCATGCTCGCGAATCTTTTCGGGCTGAATCTTGGTTGTCTGATGTAGCCATTGGCACCATCACTGGATTGGGTTCACAAGGCTATCAGTTGGCACTTCGTTATTGGGCTGAATAATTAATTTAGATAACATCATCACAGGATTAATCAATGGATATCAGAAAAATAAAAAAACTCATTGAACTGTTGGAACATTCATCATTAACTGAAATGGAAATCACCGAAGGTGAGGAAACAGTTAAATTGTCGCGCATGGGCCAGGTGGCTCAACCAGCACCATTACAAACACATGTTGTGCAGGCAGCGGCTGCTCAAGCAGCTCCAGCAAACGGAGCTCCAGCCGATGCAACTGCATCTGCATCTGCAGAACAACCAGAACCTTCCGGTAAGTTGGTACGTAGCCCAATGGTGGGTACATTTTACGCATCGCCATCACCTGATGCAGAGGCGTTTGTTAAGGTGGGCCAAGGCGTTAATGTGGGTGAGACCTTATGCATGGTTGAAGCCATGAAAATGTTCAATCAAATAGAGTCTGAACACAAAGGTAAAATTAAACGCATATTGGTAGAAAACGGCCAACCCGTAGAATTTGACGAACCTTTGTTCGAAATTGAGTGATTTAAGCAACCTTTAGCCAGTACAGAGAATTCAACCATGTTCAGTAAAATTGTTATCGCCAACCGAGGTGAAATTGCCTTAAGAATTTTAAGGGCTTGCCAGACTTTGGGTGTCAAAACCGTAGCCGTTCATTCAACCATTGACCGCAATCAAAAACACGTGGGCATGGCTGATGAATCAGTTTGTATTGGCCCTCCTTCATCACTGGAGTCGTATTTAGATATTCCTAAAATCATTGCAGCAGCAGAGGTTACTGATGCCGAAGCCATACACCCTGGTTATGGTTTTTTGGCAGAAAATGCTGAATTTGCTGAAAGTATTGAAGAATCTGGATTTAAGTTTATTGGCCCCAGGGCGGATACCATCCGATTGATGGGTGATAAAGTGGCTGCAATTGAAGCCATGAATGCTGCTGGTGTACCTTGTGTTCCTGGTTCAGATGGGCCATTGAATGATGATCCTGAGCGCAATTTAACTTTGGCCAAGAAAATAGGTTATCCGATTATCATCAAAGCAGCAGCTGGTGGCGGTGGCCGCGGCATGCGAGTTGTCCATACTGAAGCAGCTTTAAACAATGCCATCATGACCACCAAAACCGAAGCCCAAGCAGCTTTCGGTGATGGTACGGTTTATATGGAAAAGTACCTTGAAAATCCGCGTCATATCGAAATTCAAGTGTTGTCAGACATGCATGGCCATGCGATTCATTTAGCCGAACGAGACTGTTCAATGCAACGGCGTCACCAAAAGGTGGTAGAAGAAGCGCCAGCCCCAGGTTTGAGCGAAAAGGAACGAGCCAGCATAGGTGAGGTTTGCGTGGAGGCTTGTAAACGAATTAAATATGAAGGTGCAGGTACCTTTGAGTTCTTATATGATGCTGGTCGTTTTTACTTTATTGAAATGAACACTCGAATTCAGGTTGAACATCCTGTGACTGAATTGATAACAGGTGTTGATTTAATTAAACAGCAGTTGTTGATTGCCAGTGGTGAACCACTGGCAATCAAACAGTCAGACATAAAAATTTCAGGTCATGCCATTGAATGTCGGGTTAATGCTGAGGATCCAGATAATTTTATGCCATCTCCAGGAACTATAGATATATTTCACGCACCAGGCGGTCCGGGTGTGAGGGTGGATTCACATGTTTATGATGGTTACCGTGTGCCCCCTAATTATGATTCCATGATTGGCAAAATCATCACCCATGGTGAGGATCGCATCACTGCCATTCGCCGCATGCGTTTGGCGCTTGCAGAAACCGTGGTTTCTGGAATTAAAACCAACATTCCATTACAACAAAGAATCATGAATGACCAAGGTTTTGTGGCAGGTGGTAAAAACATTCATTATTTGGAAAAACGCCTGAACGAGAGCAAATAAATTCGATCATGTCATTCTTTGAACTGACAGTCCAAACTGTTCAAACACAGGTGGGAATTATAGATGAATTTCTCACGGAAACAGGTGCGGTTAGCGTCACCTATGTGGATGCCAAGGATGCACCGATTTATGAACCCAAGCCAGGTGAAATGCCACTTTGGAATGAGGTCAAGTTGACTGCATTATTCGATGATGAAGCAACCATGCTACTGGCGGGTGAAGCTTTGCAAAAATCATACCCTGAGTTACAACAACTTAAAACTCAACTTAAAGATCAAGTTTGGGAAAGGGTTTGGATGGAACATTTTAAGCCCATTCGCTTTGGTGCTAACAGTTGGGTTATCCCTGATGGGTATAAGACCGTTGATCCCGAGGCAGTTAATTTAATTTTAGATCCTGGTTTGGCTTTCGGTACTGGTACCCATGAAACCACCGCATTATGTCTTCAGTGGTTGGATGAAAATGATGTCAAAGATAAGTCCTTGGTTGATTTTGGTTGTGGTTCCGGT
>CALLLZ010000042.1 GCA_938008005.1 uncultured Marinicella sp.
ATTACTGACTATCGAAGTATTTGAAACAATCCACCATCGCTTTCCATCGAATAATAACTGAAAATGATTAAGGCCACGCATTAATGGTTTATCATCTGTGAGTGATTTTTTAATTTCAAAACTGCTATAAACATTTGCCATTTGATTGTATTTAATCACATGTTGATCTGACTCAATTTCATAAAAACCTGTGTCTTTATAATAAGCTTCTGTCTGTTCAATCATCTTTTCGACATCAGAAGTTATTAATCCACCAGCTTGAGTTGATGGTAAAGCCATTGTGAATTGTGCTCCTTGGAAAAAAAGTGCACGGAACCGTGTCCAATCACGCTCTTCACCTGAACCGGCAGAAATGGTTTTATACAAAGCCATAATAATGGCTTCTGGTGATTGCCAATCTTGTTCATAAGAAACCTCATTATCAGCTCCTTTTACGACTTGATTCAAAATTACCCAGAGCATAAGTCCCAAAATAACTTTCTTCATTTTACTGACTCCTTTGGCTCTTGAATGTCTTTAATAAGGTCATTTGGTTTATGCATTTGACCGGATTTAACCACTGCATAAATTCGTTCTGTATGCCTGATATCACTCACAGGATTGTCTTCTAAAATTACAAAATTAGCATACTTACCCACTGCCAAGGAACCCTTCATCTTGGTTTGATCAATGGCTTGAGCTCCATGCCATGTTGCCATTTTCAACACATCATAGTTTGGAATGCCAGCATCAACTAACAACTGCATCTCCTGATGAAAACTGACACCCGGAATCACCCACGGGTTATTCATGTCTGTCCCGACTGTCATATGTATATCTGCTTCGTCCAATAGTCGAATGAATTGCTGCACTTTAGGCCAAACAGCTTTAGCTCGTTTAAAATCTTCTGGAGTCCAACCAATATTGAAAGTAAAAAATGTTTGCCAATTTTCCACTAACTCCGGATGTGTCAAATTCAGTTTTGGATGTTCAATTACTTCAGGTTTATCTCCCCAAAAAGCATTGTGGAATACAATTAAAGTGGGATCAATACTGGTACCCTGCTCTTTAAGTGTTTGAATAAAACTTTTGAATCTGGGGGTATCAAAATCAATGGCTTCATACCATTCGAAAAATGAAAATACGCCAGGCCGCTTTAATTTTATATAATTTTCTTTGCTCTTTCCCACCATTAAATCTTCACTGATCGGCATGGCATGTACGACTACATCCAAACCCATTTTGGCTGCTTTATCCCAAGCGACATCTTCTAAATGTGCGACCGCCTTTAAACCATGATGATGAGCAGATTTAATAGCAACCTCTAATTGCTGCTCATTTAAACCTGTGTATAGCTTTATAAAATCAACACCCACGTTTTTTTGTGCACGGATCAAACCATCTATTTCATCTGTACTTTTAACTACTTGAGCCAACCCTTCGAATTCTTGAACATCTAACAATTCACCAGCTACGTGTGCATCAGGCCCTACCCACTTACCGGCTTTTACTTGCTTCTTATACCTGACTGATTCTTTAGCTGAGCCACCTGGGTTTCTTATATCAGTAATACCATAGGCTAACAGCACCTTACCATTGTGTTGCGCAATTTCATCACTGTTGTTGGCCACCGCTTTAAATTTGTCACCTTTTTGAACGAATCCGACCGCCCCTAAAGTTACATGGGTATGTGTGTCAATAAATCCTGAGATAACATATTTACCCTTTAAGTCAATAATGGGAACTGATTTATCAAAAGATTTTATTGGCCCGATGTAAGTAATTTCACCATCATGTTCAACCAACATTGTATTGGAATGAATGGTTTGTTCTATTGGGTCAATCCAATTAAAGTTCGTATAAACTATTTTTGCTTGAGTATTCGCGCTAAGTAAACAACAAAACAAAATAAGCAATAATTGAGGCATAGATATGTTCCTTTAAAATGGAGATATCTTCAACAGTGCCTGCAAATATACTTTTATTACAAAATCATGAAAAAAAATTCAAACAACAATGATTAGTAGAATGAAAAATTAATACAACTCATCAAAGTCTTTTTTCTCTTTATCCAAATATGCTATAGAAATCAATGCCTTACGTTTTATTCTGATTGCAAGCCACCAAAACAAGCTGAACCACCCAATAGAAAACAAGTATGCAAAAAGACTCCTGAGATTCATACCCATTGGAAAATTAACATCAAATAAAAATCCAGTTAGCAACCAAATATGAAAGAAAACCCCAAATGTTAATACCCCGTATTTCAGTAGTTTTGCATATGACAACTGGCTCTTTGTATGGTTGTATTCATAAGCAAGCCAGGACTTAGTATCCATGTCAGTAATGCTCCAAGCATTCAGTCTTTGAATGGTTCCAATGATTGTAGTCACTAAACCAAAAATTAAACCAAAACCAATCCAACTCATAAGGCTCAAAGAATAGTTCTCCTGGTAACCTTTATAGAATAAATACAACATAATCGCTGTGATCAATACATCTGATAAACTCAGGCCAACCATTTTTAACCTGTTAAAGATTAATCTTCGTTTTAAAGATTTCAGATCTGGTTTCTTATTGTCCGTCTGTTGCCACTTTTCAGACAATTGCATTAATAAATTTTCATCATGGTCATTCATCTTGAAGCTCCATCAGATTTTTCAAACTGGTTTTGGCACGATTTAAATTAACACCTACGTGATTGGTTTTCAACCCAGTCACTTCGGCCATTTCTTGGTATGAGAAACCTTCCAAAAACAAGGTAATCAATTGTCTTTGAATGATTGGCAGTTGATGAATTGCTTGCAATAAACGCTCAATCTGTTGTTGTTTTTCTACATGTTGTTCTGGGTACTTGAAATCAACAGGTTCGACTTGTTGACTTGAATGTGTTTTACGTCGTTTAACTTGTTTAGCCACATGTCGAGCACCTCGAAAATGAGCAATCCGATACAGATAGGTCTTGATACTGGCTTCAGCACGAAATTTTTTTAAGCTGCGCCAAATTGATTCCAAAATATCCTGCAATAACTCTTCTTGTAATGTTGGATTCGCTTCATAGCTGGCAGCCACCCGATTCAGGCCACCATGATACTGCTCTATCAAGTGTTCAAATTCTGGAATATTGATGTTTTTTGTCATTTCAAAAATTTAAGTGCAACAACAATACAGTGCTTATCAACTCAAAAATCTTACAATAAAACAGAAAAAAATTAAAATGATTGGCTGACAATCGCAAAACATAGATGCTTCGATGTTGATGAAGAAATAAAATCTCTTCATTTCTATACTTATTTTTTAAGCGTTCATCTATAAGTGTAGCTTTTTTTATCAGCTCCTCTTTGTGTTATACAGTTAGATGTTCATTTTACCATGTACAGTTTTCACACCTGGTTGGTAAATACTCTTGATGAGATTGATCGCCACAGCTTGTTTGACTTTAATTTCTTTGGCGGGGATAAAAACACCAAGAATCAAAGCTAAAAATAGTTCAGGAAAATATTTGAACGATAAGAATACATGCCCAAGTATTTTCATTTTTTTGAAATGTTTCCTTACATAGGTATGCTTAGATTTAATCGCCTCAGTTTTACTCTTGGCTCTATCAGCCACATTCGACACACTTGACTTACCATGGTGATGAGCCCACTCAATTTCATCCGTTACACCAACTGAAAAGCCACTTTCATTTGCTCGCTTGCATAGATCTACATCCTCCATAAACATAAAATAATCTTCATCAAAACCTTTTAGTTTTTCAAAAGTTTTTTTCAAGATCAGAACCACAGATCCGGTAATCCATTCAACCTTAAGAACACCGTTTGGAATGGTCGCTTCTGGAGCTTTAATGTTTTTATATAAGCGACCTAACAGCGGTGTTAAAGATTTCAATGTTGGAAAAACTCCATGGTATTTATTCAGTTTACCTTTTGAATTAACTTGCTTACACCCAAGAATGTCAATACCTGATTGCCTGTGTGATTTACAAAGTAACTCGATACCAGAACTTGGAATTTCAACATCAGGGTTACAAAATAACATAAGTGAATCATCTGGCACCATTTTTGCAGCTTGGTTACAAGCTGCACCAAAGCCCACATTAGTGGTATTGTGTACCAGTTCTATTGGCAGGTCATTGAAAACGGATATTTCTTGATCTAAATCAACCAAAGAACCGTTATTAATGATTATTATTTGGTTCACAGGTTCAGATTGACGTTGTATTGAAATTAAATTTTTCTTTAGATAGGGCCAACAATTGTAATGAACGATCAGTACCGATACTTTCAACTTTTCCATAGACCTATATTTTTATATGAACAGTAAAGTAAGAGATTCAAATGATTAAAATCAATCGAATTTCCTTAAAGAATATTGGTGCTGCAGTTGTAAAGGGTATACCTTGACTTTCTGAAATGAGTATAGAAAGTTTAATCAGCGGATTTATACATGATAGGTAACATTGAATTAAATTTTAAAAGGAAATATCAAAACCAATGGTAGGAATCAAAGGCAACCAACCTTGAAACTCGCTGACCAAAACGAAATCCCCAGAAGAATCCATTTCATAACTGTACTCAGAACAACATTGGTTTTCTCGATTCAGTGCATTGGTTAATTGCAGCCAATACTTAGCTTTTTTACCTTTAATCAATGTGTCATATGATACTCTTAAGTCAACATTCAGAAAGTCCTTATTCCTGCTGCCATTTCTGTTTCCAATGATTAATGCATCATCGACTTGCTCAATTATGGTACTTGGCCAACCTGTATGGTACTGAATGAGTGAATTGAATTGCCATTTATGCCATAACCACCCTAAACTCAACTTAACTGCATTTTGTTGATCCCAACTTCTTAAGAATTCATCACCATTAACCACATCTTTAACTTCAGAAAAACTGTAACTGCCAGACCAGTTAAAATGATCATAATAACCTGACACTGTGAAATCTACACCTTTTGAAACAGCTGACTCTGGTTCGACCCTAATTCGATCCGAAAAAAGCTCAGGATGCAAATGGAGGCCAATGAAGAGGTTTTCGTAATAAGGTTGAACATCATCGTATTTTTTATAATAAAACTCAGCCCTTAAACTGTAACGATCACTCACTTGCTTTTGTAATTCAAAAACAGCCACATCTGCAGATTCAGGTTTAAAATACATCAATTGTTCATCTTCAAGCAAAACGCCATCAATATGTTGATCTTGATAATGCCTGCCAAGGCCTAACCTCAAAGTTAAATTGTCACTATAAAAATAACCTAGGTTCATTCTTGGGCTAATTTGACTGCCATCATTCCAGTTTTGATCATCAAACCTCAAACCAAAATCACCATACAACTTTGAGTTGAATTGATACCTTAAATTACCATAGAGCGATTTTCTTAATCCAGAGTTGCTAAAACGGTGATTTCTGAATGGATCAAGTTGCTGTGGATTCAAGATATCAGTTAAAAAGTCACGGCCCATGAATTCAGAAGTGTAGCGGATGTCAGTTTGTTCTCTTTGCAAAGTCAAGCCCAGAGAATAGGACAGTTTCTCTGTTGCTCGGTGGTTCAAGTGAGATGATAAACCATAATAATTGGTTCTTCTGTCTTCAAAAATTGTCCCTTGCGAAGCAAAGTCATCATCAAACAATTGTCCACCTCTGTTGGTGTTGTTGGTTTGATAAAAAAACATGGCTTCAACATTTAAGTTATCACTGACTGGTTTTTCGACCGACACCCAATAATTGTTATCTATATATTGAGCCCTTGCAAATTCATCTCCATTATCGAGGAAGAGGCTAAATTCATCCTTTGAATGTAATAGGTTGCCTTTAATCACTGTGCCATCATCAAAATCATGTTGAAGGTGAAGAAATAAATCATTAAAGCTGGGGTCACCAGTATTTACATTAAATTGGTTAGACCTGAACAGATCTCCTCCAGAACGGTATGAAACCAGGTATTGAGAGTCGGTATTGAATGATTGGCCAAATGTAGCATGTGAATTGAAAATACCTAAAGACAGATCAAAGAAAAAATCGTCACTGACTTCAATGCTCCTCATATCCATCACTGAACTGATGTAATTGCCGAATTTTGCTGGGAAAACACCTGCATAAATTGAGAGCTCCTCTATATAACTGAGGTTGATCGATGAAAAGATACCAAAAAAATCTTTAAAATGGTATGGATTCCTTAAAGCCAAACCATTAAGTACTACTTGTGACTCATTTTGTTTTCCTCCCCTTACATGTGATCTGGCTGTTATGCCATTACTGGTAATTCCTGGCAATTTATTGATAGCTCTTGAAGGGTCGTTACCCGCATGTGGTGTAGACTGAAGCTCATCTTGACTCAGAATAGATTGGTTGGCACCATTGATTGAATTAAAATCGAAATGACTTGTGGTTACATACAAATCTTCCAATGCTTTCGGTGCCTGTTTTAATACAAAATCCTGATTATTCACAGCCTTGTCATTGAAGTCAATTTCACTTAATAGGTCGTTGTAACCTTTGGCCTTGATTAATATTTTATAGTGACTATTTGCTTTACCAAAGAAGTAAAAACCGGATTGACTGTTCTTTGCCAACACTTCAGATTCATCTGCAAGCCAAATTTCTGCATCAATAATTTGATAACCCCGCTGTTCGTCCGTGATATTACCAATCGCAATTGGCGAGATGAGTTTTGCATCATTTATTTGAAGTGGTTTGATCAAATAAATATTTGCTTTAACCTCATTGAGCTCAAAATCAATGGTCCGAAGATATTGATTTAATGCCCTGATCGATGTAATTGGGACATCTACCTTCACTTTGCCGGCATTGAGAAAATCATTGCTGTACACAATTTGTGTTTGTGTTCCGACTAGAGATTCAATCACATCCTCAAGTGAATCGGATGCATACAAACACCCAGGCGCAATGATTAGCAACATGTAAGTGACTAATATTCTAGACATAATTGAGTGATTAAATGTGAAAAGCGATTTTAACCATTCTCATTATGTATGTAAATTTGATTGTCGCTCAACGAGTATTTAAATCGAGTTGTAGGTAGAATAACATCAAGTGAATCAATGGGTTGGATATCATTAATGGAACCAGACAGTTTGATGCTTTTGGCTTTATTCCTTACAGTAACTGACTCCCATTTGATTGGATACCCTGTTTCTGAGCTCACCCAGTCTAAATAATCCGACAGTGACCTGTCTTGAATGAGAAAATCACTGCTGATTTTTTGCGTCCATTGCCACATTGAATCATATGGTTTAATATCGGCATAAGATACCATACCATTAGACTTGAGCAAGTAGCTTTTCCCTTTCTTGACTTCAGATTGAACCACATCATCTCCTTTGATCAGCACCAAGCCATCTCTTACTCCAATACTCAGTTCATCATCGATGAAAGAAACACTGTATTGTGTCCCAATATGATTGACTTCTGCAAAAGGGGTTTCAATGGACAGTTTATGATCTTCACTTGTACTGCCAGAATCTATGTATATTCGCCCTGAAAGTAATAACAAATGATTGTTGGATTCAATTTTTAAATGAGTGTTTTCATCGACTCTAAATTGATTTCCATTGAATAGATTAACCAACAAACGGTCATTCTTTAAGGTTTTTATGGAGTCACCTGAACTGATGACTTTCTCATTGCCTAGGTTTCTCCAGCCTTTATTGTTATGGTTGATTTGAATTTGTCCTTGAGCTTCGATACTTTGTGCAATGTTATAAATCGGTTGATCACTTTGGTTCAAGAGTGTAAAACTAAAAACAGAGATCAATAAAAACAAGGACGCAGCTATTTTAAAGACAGGTGTTTTATAAAATGGAGACCTATGAGTTGCTAACCACATTTTATGTACTTCCTTATAAACTTCATCTCGAACCTGTTGTTCTGGTTTAATTCTGGGGCCCGCTTTATCAAGAATATTCTCGATATCTTTATTATTGATGTCATTCATTGCGATGACTCCGTTGGATTGAGAAAAAAATAGGTTTGGTCACCCAATATCCTCGTGATCACTGTTTTAAAAGCTTCTCTTGCCCTAGCCAATTTTGACTGAACAGATATGACAGACAAATTTAGATGAGTGGCAATTTCATCCACAGACAATTTATCTAAATATTTCATTTCAAGTAAATCACCATATCCATTAGGTAAATTATCTAATGTACTTGAAATGATTTCATTTAACTTGGAAGTTTCATATTTTTTTTCAGGGTGTTCATTAATTTCACTTTTAATGTTATCAAATATTTCCTTAACCTCAGGTATATCATCAACCTTCACAGTTTGTTTGATGTTGTTTTTTCTAAAATGCAAACTGATTTGACTTCGATTAATTTGACACAGCCATGACATCAAGGAAGCCTCTCCTCGATATTGCTTAATATTTTTGATCGCTAAAAATAAAGTTTCTTGCACAATGTCTTTGGTTACTTCCTTGTCACCATCAAGTCGGGCAATCGAGAACCTATACAGCCTCGGAAAATAGAAGTCAAAAAAATGATTGAACATTTTTTCATTCCTCTTCGAGATGGCTTTAGCCAGTTTTATGTCTTCAAGATGAATCAATTTATATTCACGAAATTTAGTACAAACCTTATATAAGAGATTAAAACATAAAAAATCAATCGATCTTTTTTTATTATTTTTTATCTGCGATTCGCTTACATCAAAATATTCTCTTCAATGGTTATTTGTTCAAAAAATCACATTCTGTAAATTGACATTGTTATATAACTATCAAACATAGTAGTTAGACAGTAATACGGTGACACACAATATGACTCAACTAGATATTCAATGTTAATAATAAGTTCCTTTGATGTGGGAAGTCTCGATGTTCACACATATAAACACCTTGCCAGGTCCCCAATGCCAACTTTCCCTTTGAAATTGGAATAGTTAGATCACAACCAAACAAAGAGGATTTAATGTGTGCAGGGCAATCATCCTCACCCTCGTAGTTATGAGTATAAGGAAAGTTTCTGGGAACCAACTGCTCTTCAAAACTTTTGAAGTCTTCTCTTACGGTAGGGTCCGCATCTTCATTAATAGTTAAGCTGGCACTCGTGTGCTTCAAAAAAA
>CALLLZ010000043.1 GCA_938008005.1 uncultured Marinicella sp.
CAATTATTTATCCAGTCTAAATAATGTACCACCCCCTTAAGGCAGAAGTTTAACAAAGTTATATTTTATCCAACTCATGTAGTACAGAAACTGTACTTAATTCATGAGATTGTTCATGATAGACTTGAATCAAATTTCATAACTATGGAGTGATCACAATGAGTACAGCAAAAAAATACGGTCAATTCTGTCCATTGGCAATGGCATCAGAATTTATCTGTACCCGATGGACCATGTTGATTCTCAGAGAATTTATGTTGGGCTCAAATTCATTCAATGACATCAGTAAAGGAGTCGCTAGAATGTCTAGAAGTTTACTTTCATCGCGACTTAAAGAACTAACCGAACGTGGCATCATCAAAAAAAAAATAGCAACAAATAGCCCTCACGCTAAATACCAATTGACGAAAGCCGGAGAAGCTTTAAGGTCTGTGGTTTTTTGTATGGCTGATTGGAGTCAAGAATGGCTAGAAATAGAACCTTCATTAGAAAATATTGATGCCGACCATTTGTTCTGGAGTTTACGACGAAGTGCTAAACCACACCCTGACTTACCCAATCCTTTTATTGTACACATATATTTAACAGAACAGACCAAAGAGCACCAAAACGCATGGCTGGTCTTTAAAAATGATGAAGTCGAATTATGTATCATTGATCACGATTTTGAGGTAAACGTTCAAATTGAAGCCACAACCAGAAGTCTCACAAAACTATATATGGGTTGGTCTGAATTTAACCTATCCATTAAGAACAAAGAAGTCATCTTCCACGGCCCCAGTAAATACACCAAGATCGCACCAGACTGGCTTGGCAGGAGTCGACTGGCTGGCATTCAAAAACAGCCTAAAAAGTATCTGGTATCATAATGAAATAACTATGTAATTTGAGTTTAGCCTGCTAAGGAGTAGGCCTGTGAAAGCCATACCCCACAAAACAATGGTTTTATATGGAGCTTTCTATATTAATGGTAAGGAAGCTTTGTATAAAGCAAAATTCGATTTTCACAGCATGAAAGAAGAGCTCATGCTTGTACCAAATTTATGTTGAGGAATCTCCTTTTCCTTTAAAGCGTCTTTGGGGTCATGTTATTTACCTGTTAGCTTATCAAACCATTGATCAAAATATGTCGTGCATTTCTGCTTGAATAGGTTTATAAAAACTTCAGTTCAATCACACGTTAGGGTTTCTTCATCAAGCTGTGATTATTCTGTGATATTAACAATTCATAATATGGCCAATACCATTAATGTAACGGTTTTAATTGATCATATAATGAGGAGAGTACGATGATATCTAATAAAAAACAACGTGTAAAAAGAATAGAAATAGACACCACAAAAAATTCACAAATCAAAGATTTACACAGGAAATTAGTGGCGTTAAGCTTTACCCAAGGCAACCATTCGGATGAGTATCGCAACACCCTAAATAAAATCCACGAGTTGCGAAGTATTTGATCAAACCAGCCCCAGAATAAGCTGATTAAGAATTATGTAAAAATGACACATTAATCAATAACAAAAACAGTATTGACCGATGTATGAATCACTTACAGTGAGCACATGCCTAGTGAGCACATGCCTATAACAACACAACAGCATGCTATAATCCTTAACAGCCCTATTAAACAGCGAGAATGACACCATGAAAAAATTAAATATCTGGACTCTTTTCTTTTTGTTAACCAGCTTAAGCTGCAATTCTTTGGCAGGGAAATACAATCAAATCCTTAACATCGGAGATACCCTACCTTCTTTCACTGACTTACCCAGTATTGACAACAGTACTTTATCTTCAGCTGATATCGATGAAGAAGTGGTTGTACTGGTTATGTTAGCCAATCACTGTCCATGGGTAAAAGGCATGGATCAGGACTTGGTTAAGTTAGTAGATTCATTCAAAGGACGCAGTGTAAAGGTAGTTGGTTTTGGCGTAAACCTCAGAGAGGATGACCGTTTAGAAGCCATGAAAACTCATGCCAAAACAGTGGGTTACAACTTCAGTTATATCTTTGATGAAACTCAAAAATTAGGGCGCGACTTAGGAGCAACAAGAACACCAGAATACTTTGTCTTTGATAAAGACAGAAAATTAACTTACATGGGTTTGTTATACAACTCTCCGGCAAAAATGAATAAAGATGGCAGCATCAGGCATATCAATGGTGAACCCTCAGAATTCTATGCCAGTGATGCCATCAATACGACATTGGCTGGTAGAAGTGTCCTCATCGCAGAAACCAGAGCACATGGTTGTAGTGCTAAATATGAGTAAACTGAACTACACCCCATTGTTATTGGTTTTACTGATTACCAATCAAATTGCGAATGCGCAAAATAAAATAGACTTACAATACGTTGACTATGCACAATGGACAGCTCAACTTAAAACATACCACTCTAAAATTGTAGTGGTGGACTATTGGGCCACTTGGTGTGGTTCATGCCTTGAACGCTTTCCCCATATGGTTGAAATGAATAAAACCTATAAAAACAAAGGCGTCCAATTCGTCTCCATGTTATTAGAAGACCCAGAAGAACCTGAAGCCATTGAAAGTGCCAAGCAGTTTTTAAGCAAACAATTTAAGAGTGAGAAAAAATCAGGTTTTGATCATTATTTTATGACAGAAAACCTGATGATCTCATTTGAAAAACTTGATTTAATAGGTATTCCTGCAGTATTTATCTACGATGATAAGGGAGAATTAATACACAGGCTAACCGGTGACAACCCAAATAATCAATTCACCGAATTAGACATCGAACAAGCCTTAAATGCCATGCTCAACGATAATAAAACTAGTTCACCAAAAACGTCCATTCCTCCTTAGATTTAATACCACAACATTGAGTTAACATGAAAATTGATTGTTTATACTTAAATCAAGCAGTTTTTGTCTTACTTTTAAAGCAAATGATAGATGTTCATTGCTGATTACCGGTATAATCGCGCCTTTTTAAAATCCGTAGAAAGATGATCACCACAGCTAACATCACCATGCAGTTTGGCTCAAAGCCATTGTTTGAAAATATCTCTATTAAATTTGGTAACAGTAACCGCTATGGCTTAATAGGTGCCAATGGTTGTGGAAAATCAACTTTCATGAAAATCCTGACTGGCGAACTGATACCAACATCTGGTAATGTCGGCTACGATCCAGATGAACGTATTGGGGTATTGGGTCAAGATCAATATGCATTTGAAGAATATTCTGTGATAGATACCGTCATCATGGGACACAAAGAACTATGGGAAATCAAAGCCGAACGAGATCGAATTTACTCATTACCTGAAATGAGTGATGAAGAAGGCATGAAAGTAGGTGAGTTGGAAAACACCTTTGCAGAAATGGATGGTTATTCAGCCGAAGCTCGTGCAGGTGAGTTGCTGTTAGGTTTAGATATACCTGAAAGCCAACACTTTGGTCCCATGTCAGAAGTTGCACCAGGTTGGAAACTCAGGGTTTTATTGGCACAAGCCTTATTTGCTGATCCTGACTTTTTATTACTGGATGAGCCAACTAACAACTTGGACATTAACACCATTCGCTGGCTAGAAGATACTTTAAAAGCAAGAAAATCCACCATGATCATCATCTCTCATGACCGCCACTTCTTAAATTCGGTCTGTACTCATATGGCTGATTTAGATTACGGAGAAATGCGCCTATTCCCGGGTAATTACGATGAATACATGACAGCAGCGACCCAAGCCCGTGAGTTAAAATATGCTGAGAATGCCAAGAAAAAAGCCCAAATGGCAGAACTTCAAAGCTTTGTCAGTCGCTTCTCAGCCAATGCCTCAAAAGCCAAGCAAGCCACATCCAGACAAAAACAATTGGATAAGATTCAACTGGAACACATCAAACCCTCATCTAGAGTTAACCCTTACATAGTTTTTGAACAAGGCAAAAAGTTATTCAGAAATGCAATCAACATCAAAGGGTTAACCAAATCTTTTGATGACAATACTTTATTCAAAGATGTGGACTTACTGCTAGAAGTAGGAGAAAGACTGGCAGTTATTGGAGCCAACGGCATTGGTAAAACCACTTTTCTCAACTGCATAACTGACACCATTCCAACTGACAGCGGTGACATCAAATGGTCAGAAAATATTGAGATTGGATATTTTAAACAAGATAACTTGGGCGCTTTCAAAAAAGACATGACTGCTTTTAATTGGATGGAACAATTCAAAAAGAAAGATGATGACGAACAAGCCATTCGCTCAGTTATGGGACGCATGTTATTTTCTAAAGAAGATTCAAATAAGAAGATCAGCGTACTTTCAGGTGGTGAAAAAGGCCGCTTAATGTTTGGAAAATTGATGTTGGAAAAACCCAATGTCATCATTATGGATGAACCCACCAATCACCTGGACATGGAATCAATTGAATCCTTAAATTTAGCCTTAGAAAATTATGAAGGCACCTTGATTTTTGTTTCACATGACCGTCAGTTTGTATCATCAATCGCGACTCGTGTGATGGAAATCTTACCTGATGATGTGGTTGATTTTCGTGGAACTTACCAAGAATACTTAGAACGCCAAGGTATTAAAGGGAAGTAAAAACTGACCAGCTACGTATTTTAATATTGATAAGGCTAAGAGTAGATTCTTGGCCTTCATAACACTGTCATCCCGACCGAGGGAATACCCAAAGGGTAGGCCCTCCCGTAACGTTTACCACAATCTTAAAAAAACACATTGCACCAAACCAACCAGATCCTTCAACTCCGCTTCGCTCCGTTCAGGATGACAAACTCAACGACTATGGACTAAAAGTCCATAGATTGTTTTGCGGACTAAAGTCCTTACTTCGAAACAATATTTCCGGTGTTTTTATTTGACAAATTTTCTATGATATTAAAATAGACACTATTTTATTTTCAATGGATAGTTGGCTTCAGCCAACATCTATAACTAATGATTCTAAAACCTGTTGACTAAAGTCAAC
>CALLLZ010000044.1 GCA_938008005.1 uncultured Marinicella sp.
CTCAAGAGCCTCTTGGTAAAGACTTTTATCCTGGTAACAATGTGCAGAATATAATCTAGCTATATGATAATTTTGATCTCTTTCAATTGCTTCTATGAACAATTCATGTGCTTTGTTTAAATCTAACTCATCTTTTTGAGTAAAATAATAGGTCAATCCTAAAATATGACTATCTTGTGCATCAGGCTCATCAACACCATCAATAATGGCTTTAATTTCCATTTTCAATAGTTCTTTATGTTTGGTTTCTTCGGCTAAATCAAACAAGTCATGCTTTTTAAAAAGTATTTTTTTATATTCTTTCATTATTTTCTTAATATTTTTTTAGCATAATCAAATGAAAAAAACCTTTAAAGAATAGCAACTATCTACCTTGCCAGTCTTTGGAGATTCTTCGATTCGCCTCTGGCTCACTGAGAATGACGGCACCAACGGCAATCTTAACTTGCCAAATACTGCAAAAGAATTCCGGTCAACATCGCAGCCGAAGTTCCAACCACATAACCAAACACAGCCAATAGGACACCTACTGGAGCTAAGGCTGGATGAAAAGCTGAAGCGACTACTGGAGCAGACGCTGCACCACCCACATTTGCCTGAGATCCAACGGCCAGGAAGAATAACGGTGCTTTGATAAGCTTACCTACACCCAACAACAAAACTGCATGAATACCTATCCATATGCCACCAATCACAAATAAGAATGGCTTGATTTGAGTCACATCCATTTTTAAACCAATGGTAGCAACTAAAATATAGACAAACAATGAACCAATCGATGATGCACCAGTGCCCTCATATTTGCGCGCTTTGGTGAATGACATCAATACGCCACCTATGGTAGCTATAATCACCAACCAGAAAAAAGTCGAGTCCAAGTTAAATTCAGCCAATATGGGTAAATAATTGCTGATAGCAGGGCCAAGCCAATTGGCAACTGCATGAGCGAAACCAGTGATGCCAAAAGCAATCGCGGCCATAAACACCAAATCAGGTAAGTGCACAGCTTTGGCGTGGTCTTTTTGGAAGGTTTCCATTTTCAGTTTAATGCGTTCTATGGCGGATACATCAGCACCGGTTTTGGCATCAATACTGGCAGATCTTTGTGCCATGATCAATAAGATCGCCATCCATATATTGGCCCATACCACATCTATGGCCACCATTTGAGTAAATGCCGCATCGGAGACTTCCCACACTTCTTTCATCGCCGCCTGGTTCGCACCACCCCCAATCCAAGAACCTGCTAAAGTAGTCATGCCTCGCCAAATATCATCTGCACCCGATGCTGCAAAAGCTTCTGGAAACATCGCACGGGTAGCAATAAAAGCGATCGGCCCACCAATGACGATACCCAATGTTCCTGTCAAAAACATGATGCCAGCTTTGGGGCCTAAACGGACGATGCCTTTTAAATCAACACTTAAGGTTAACAACACCAAGGCCGCAGGTAATAAGTAGCGAGATGCCATGTAATACAAATTCGAGGCATCTGCATCAACTAATTTTAAAGTGGTTAAAAATGAAGGCAGTAAATAACACATCAACAAAGCCGGCACATAGGTATAAAACTTAACAAACACCGGGTGCTTACTTTGCTTAGTATAAAAAACCAAACCCAAAATCAACGCCAATACACCAAATAGGACGGCATCACTTTGGATCAGGTAATTATTTTCTTCTGCGTTCATTTTGCTTCCTTAAATCAATTAAGCTTGAGTTTAACAAAAATGCCTGTATGCCTTGATGTTAAAATAGATTTTTTATTTGGATACCAGCCTCATGTGCGAGCCGATCCCATCAAAAGAATAGTGATGAACCTAAAATCGGTTAAAATTTTTACTCTACTGATTGCTATCTTTTGTTTATTCTCATGTAAACAAACTGACACCCAAGTTACCAAACACCAACTATTTGTCTTTGGCACGGTGGTTGAGATCAATATTTGGTCTGATAATTTCAAAAATAAACAACGTGCAATTAATGAAATCAGCAGCACCTTTAATACCATGCACCACCAATGGCATGCATGGAAACCTGGCCGATTAACTGACATCAACCAGGCACTTAGATTGGGCAAAACCGTTGTTTTGACCCAAGAAGAACAACTGTTCATTGAACGAACCATTGAGCTGGCTAAACAATCCAATCATTTATTTAATCCTGCAATGGGTGAATTGATTCACTTGTGGGGGTTTCATGCAGACGAATATCCATTACTCACACCACCACCAACCAGTCAACAAATTCAAGCTTTAACGAATGAAAATATCACTGTTGAAAATTTAAAACTTAAAGGCCTAAACCTAAGCAGTAACCATAAAAACATTTGGTTGGATTTTGGCGGAATAGCCAAAGGTTATGCCATTGATAAAGCAGTGGAAATTCTCAACAGAAACCACATCGACAACGCCATTATTAATGCCGGAGGAGATCTTCGCAGCATAGGTAATAAAGGCCGCATAGATAACAACAAAAAACCATGGCGAATAGCCATTCAATCTCCCAACGATTGGTCAATGTTGGCTGAAATTGTGATTAATAATGATGAGTCAGTGTTCACTTCTGGTAATTACCAAAGGTACAAAGAATTTGATGGACGGCGCTATTCACACATCATCAACCCAACCAGCGGCATGCCGGTAGATACCATTGTTTCAGCAACCGTCATTGCCGAAAATGGTGTGATAGCTGATGCTGCAGCCACAGCTCTTGTGGTAGCAGGGGCACAATGGCCAAAAATCGCCAAACTGATGAAGATTGAACAGGTCTTGGTTATCAATGAACAGTTACAATGCCATGGAACAGCTGCCATGATAAACAGGTTAGAAAATCAGCATATTGACTGCATAGCCATTGATTAAATATTTTAAAACACCCTCATTTCAAAACGTAAAAATACACCGAAATAAAGTGACAAGTACTACCTAATAACACAAACAAATGAAAAATGGCGTGGTTGTATGGAATTTTTTTTATGGCATATAAAATCGCACCCACTGTATAGGCCACACCACCGGCCATCAACCAGAACAAGCCCTCTGGAAGAAGG
>CALLLZ010000045.1 GCA_938008005.1 uncultured Marinicella sp.
TCACCCAACATACTGATCTTTGTGTTTTGATGTTGTAAATAGGGACCCATCTTTTTTGCTTTAAGCTCGTTTTCGTATTGCTCCTGACTCACATGGCTCAATGGCGGTCTATTCCACCTTAAATCTGGCATGATTATATGTACATTCTGTATCTCATCTCCAAAAAAATATGATGTGTTGATACCTGTCTTTCTCGATCTACGTGGTGAATCACTGGGCTCGCCCCAAAAATCTAACATAATTTCACGTGATTCTTCTTTCATCGGATACTCCTTTCCCGCATCATTTTGTCCATAATCATGATCATCCCATATAGCAATGGCTGGTGTAGTGGCTCGAAATCTTTGAAACCTCTTTTTCTTACCTAATTTATTGTACTTATCAGCAAGTTCTTGCATGTCCTCTGTATCACCATAGATATTATCACCCAAAAACACAAACAAATCCGGCTCATCAGCATGCACTGCATCCAAAATAGTAATGGGCTTATTTTGATGAGAACATGAACCAAAAAGTATCTTGCTGGGTACTGTATTCTTCATATCCATAACATCAGGATAACCAAAAGTTTGGGCAGGGCGATGCTGTGTACAAGCTGATAGTAATAGCGATATAAACAAAGCCCTCCATGTTTTTTGAATGGCTTTGGTCTTAAAAAAAATTATATGATTCATGGCGATAACTTACCTTTGTGATGTCTTAAAAAAAAGTTCAATTCTGGGAGCAGCAGCAGGGTTAAACGCTTCAACCTGATAGCCTAATAATTCAACCACTGTTGCTGCAATTTGCTTTGTAGTAATTTGGTTGGTAGGAACCACTTCCCCTCTGGGTTCAATACCAGGCCCCATCGCCGCAAACCAAACATTTTCAGAACCAACGATTCCATGCTTAAACCGCTTTAAACTTTTCATGTAACCTTTTAACGACCTGACAGAAGCATGGTGTTGCCAATCAGCGGCTCTTGAACCTCGCCCATGATCAGTAGTTATCAATAAAACGGTGTTATTTGTGTACTTTGGTAATGACTGTAGCACCTGCCATAGTTCTTCAATGAAGCGATCCGTACGTTGTGCTGCATATAAGTATTGATCATATTTCTCATCATGAGCAAAGTCATCGGTTTCTCCATAATGAATGGCCATTACACGCGGTTGTACCTGTTGTAAATAGTCCAAAGCGAATCTTTGGGTAAAAGCATCTAGTCTGACTGTAGCCCATGGGCTGGGAACCTCTTTTTGTAAAGCGTTCAGCAGTTTTATTTCCGAAGAAAGGGTATAAGACCTTTCCACACTGTTATACGCCGCATCAAAACCCGCATTGATATAAAGTTCACTGCGCTTTTTATTGTATATGTATGGAAATACATCCCAACCAGCAAACACCGCTAATTTTTGTTCAAACTCACTTTTTTTGTTCAACCACTCCATAAATGAAATGTTGGGGTTGTTTATTTTTTTATTACTGTCAATACGTTCATCATCGACCACACCGGTAATCATTTCACTGTAACCTGGATAAGAAAAATACCAACTATTGGCTACCGACATTTTAGATCCTATGCTCTGATTACCAATTACAGTACCTTTTTTAATTACCTCAGACCAGAAAAAAGGCATCAACTGTTGACGTCGGTGGTTCGCTTTTTCGTGCCAAAAATCTTTGTGTAATTGTTCTGTATCTTTGACATAGTCTTTATTTGTAATCAGTTGTTTATCAGCACCAGTAAATACCTCCTGCCAACGCAAACCATCTATGCTAACAAGAATCAGGTTCATAGGCATCTTTGGCTGTTCCGTTGGTTCCTTTAATTCAGTCTTACTCACACCTATAGATGAAAACAACAAGCAGAAAAAAAGAGCCGTGGTTTTCTTGTTTAATATCACACTTCAACTCCTCAAAAATAAAAACATCCCTGTTCTTAAAAAAAACAATAATCACGCAGCTCAAGATAGAAAATGGGAACCTTTTAAGGGTACGTTAACTTATTGTTATAACCAGTATCAGTCGATACCGAATAGATGCTCAGTTAAAAAATACCTGCCTATGATCTAGTCATAAACAGGCATGTTTTGTTTCTAAAGTTAGAAAGTTGCTAATAGATTAAATGCAGCTGTACGTGGGGCGCCGATCCACGCACCAGAACCAGCAACACCACCTAAATAACTTTCATCAAACAAATTGTTAATGGTTAAACGAACTTGGATTTTCTCAATACCGGCTATTGGACTATCTACCCCCACCCCTGCATACAAATCGGCCACTGAAAAACCATCAATTCGCTGTGTATTTGCAGCATCCAGCCATCTTTCACCAACCCATTTATTTGACAAACCAGCAAAATACTTATGATTGGTCCAGTCAACTGACAATACAAACAATTCCTCTGCTGAACCAAACACAGTATTACCCGTAGGGAAAGCCTCTAATGGACTGTTAGAGTATGTTGAATCATTGTTGGTATAAGCACCATAAACTGACCACTGATCATTTAAATAAGCATTTGCAGATAACTCAAAACCTTTAGACTCAATACCACCCACATTAATATAAGAACCA
>CALLLZ010000046.1 GCA_938008005.1 uncultured Marinicella sp.
AGTTTAATGATAAACATGCCCCCCATTAATCAACCAAGCTTTGTTCACTTTTGGAGTGGCCAATCCCATGCCATTTTTTTCATCCCAAGTGGCTCTGTCTAATAACTTAATACTTTGTTCAGAACCCAAGGCTTTGTTCAGACCTGGTAACTGTTTATCTAATAACTGTTGAGCCGATTCTAGTGCGACTGCAACCTCTGCAATCAACACTTCTGACTGACGATCTTGAGTCAGACTCGGCTTCCCACTATAACCAACTACGTTACCAAATAGATTTCCCAACTGTTCTCGCAGTTTAGATTCACCGGTAATCATGCCTTTTTTAGTCGCCGTAAATCTGGCGTTTATATCATTGTAAGCTTCCTCAAAACGCTCAGCTTTTTTCTTTAAGTTCGATGAAGGCTCTTCCACTTCTGAAGTTTGAGTTACCACATCTTTAAGCTGACTTAGTTGAAATGTCAGATCATTAATGGCATCGTACAACCGCATAGATAAAGCTTGCTGGGCCTGACGATCCTTAATCGAATGCGTTGACCTGGGATCAGGTACCAGCTCAACAGTCGAATAGTATTTTTTCTTACCTTTGATCATTTCTACCTTATAAGTGCCCTCAGCTACGCGTGGGCCAAAAAAGCCTTGCACCAAAGATGTAGAAGGTGGAAATTTAGGTGCCTTTAAACGCATTGGCCAATCCACTCGATTGATACCACGACGTTTACCAGCTGGTAACGTTGTGATGATTTGATCGTTCTCATCCAAAATATTGATTTTCATGTCACCAAACATATGGCGTTTTTTCAAATAATAACTGATTACACCCACTTCAGAAGGATTTGCTCCAATGAAGTCATTACCACCTGAAAAGCTTTGCAGTGCGCCACCTTCTACCATCACAGATGGGCGAGAGGGTAACATCACCACATCTTCAGCTAAACGCTCTTTGGTTAATGCTCGCAGCGGCGAAATGTCATCAATGATATAAACACCACGCCCATGAGTGGCCAAAATCACATCATGCTCTGTGGGATGTATAACCAAATCATGAACGGCTACCTTAGGTAAATTTTCTTTGAATCGAGCCCAAGAATTACCAGCATCTAAACTCAGATACAAACCAAATTCAGTGCCCAGGAATAACAAGTCAGGATTAACCAGGTCTTGTTTTAAAACCCAAGCATAACCCAGATCGGTGGCTGCCAGCGATTGCCAACTTTGACCAAAGTCATCGGTGCGGTAAGTGTAAGTTTTCATATCACCGGTGCGATGTCCATCAAAAGTAACAAATGCTGTACCTTTTTGATGTGGACTTGCAGACACCCTTGAGACCCATGTACCCTTGGGCACGCCACGAATGTTTTTACTCACATTCTGCCATGATTCACCACCATTTTGAGTGACATGGATGAAACCGTCATCCGAGCCAACCCACAATATTGAGCCATCTAAAGGCGACTCATCCATGCTGTAAATTGTGGCATTATTTTCAGCTGTTGAATTATCTATGGTTAAACCACCAGTAGTAGACTGACGTTGCCTCTTGGCATCATCAGTGGTTAGATCTGGAGATATGGTCACCCATGATTCACCACGATCGGTAGATTTATGTACGTATTGTGAACCGTAGTAAATCGTACCTTTATTGGCTTCACTGACCAATAATGGCGTGTTCCAATTGAATCGCAATTCTTCTTCATTTCCGCTCGCTACCGGCGGGATGTTCTTTAACTCACCAATGGTGCGGTTTAAACGCAATAACTTTCCACCTTGGTATTCAGAATAGATGATGTCGTGATCCTGTTTATCAACAAAAGCCCAAAAACCATCACCCATGCCAATAGAATTCCAATCACCTGGCTTAATACCACCTGGTGCCCTTGAAGGTCCTTCCCATGAACCATTGTCTTGTAAACCACCATAGACGTGGTACGGCCACTGATCATCGTGTGATACATGGTAAAACTGGCTGACGGGGAGAGTACCCACCATTCGCCAGTTACCACCTTTATTGTAACTTATGTATACCCCACCATCGGTGCCAAGCACCAACTGATTGGGGTTTTTATCATTAATCCACAAGGCATGATGATCAGGGTGAATAGGCACATTAAACCCACCAGAAAACATCGAACTGAATGATTCACCACCATCGACACTGGTGACAGTTATAAAACTGGGTTTGTACACCCGCTCAGGATCGGTGGGATCAACTTTCAACTCGCCAAAATAAAATGGGCGCATTTGTACCATTGTTGAATCAGATTTTTTTTGCCAGCTCTTACCCATGTCATCAGAGCGATACAGCGCTGTTTGTTCTGCTTCAACTGTGGCATAAATCGTGGTACTTTGTGAAGCAGCAATGGCCAAAGCAATGCGGCCTTTTTCACTGCTGGGCAAACCATTGGTCAATTCCTGCCAACTGTCACCACCGTCAATAGAACGATACAGGCCACTGCCTTCACCACCTGAAGTAAAGTAATCTGGGTAACGTCGAAACTCCCACATACCTGCATATACAATATTGGGATTATTTGGATCCACAACCAAATCAGAACAACCTGTTGATGGGTTCACATACAGCACTTTTTCCCATGTTTCACCCTGATCATTGGTTCGATAGACACCGCGCTCTTCAGCATCATTCCAAAGCGCACCGGTGGCACAAACAAATACTGTGTCACTGGATTGACTGCTGACTTCTATGGCTGCTATCCGTTCAGTCTTTTCTAGGCCTAAATGCTTCCACTTTTCACCGGCATCCGTTGATAAGTAAACACCATCTCCTACTGAAACAGTGTTCCTAACCCATGATTCTCCAGTTCCGACCCAAACGTTTTTTTGGTTGTTAGGGTCCACCTTAATAGCCCCAATAGATTGGTTATGGTCATCAAAAATAGCTTCAAACCCTACACCGCCATCTTTTGATTTCCACAAACCACCACTGGCCGTACCAGCGTAAATAGTCGGTTTATCACCAGATGTGGCATCTAAAGCCGCTATGCGCCCACTCATGACCGCTGGACCAATGGATCTGGCTTCTAAACCTCCAAATGTATAGGAGTCAATTTTAATTTCTTTGGCTTCAATAAAAGCGGGCAACAAAGTGCCCGTAATCAGCCAATAAGCTGTTATCTTTTTCAAAGTATACTCCTTTTATTCTGTGGTTTCAGCTGCTTCTTTTTTCTCAGCTACTACAGGCATATCGAACAAAGAGTCTTCAACTTCAACGTTGTATTCAAACTTATCAAAAGTCAGATTTTGTGCCACTGAACCATTGATTTTTACCGCCATTGAATGAGCCACGGGCACGCCGTCATCCCCAACTTCTTTGTAATCACTGAAATAAGTTTCTGCTTCAACTTCCTGCCCCATGGCAGACATTTTAGCGCGAGTCATGACTTCCAGTTTATACTCTTCGTCCAAAAAAACAGTAACTAAATCACCATTCTTTTTGGTCACTTTTATTTCTATCACTGGCGTCCCTTCAATTTCGGTTGTGCCTATCAGTTCTAAAACGTGGCCTTTAGACTCTGAGTTAATCAATACCCCTTCTATATCAGCTTGGTCTTTCAATTGTTTCAGTTCGTCACCCGCCATCAGCTCAGCCTCTGTTTTACCCATAAAAGGCATCACTTGCCAACCTTTGTCACCATCATAGGCTTGAATCCCTTTCATGCCCTGTATCTCAAAAGTGGTGTATATTTTATTAGGCTTTTTGTAAACAAAAGACAATGGCGCTTCCATTGGGCCCATGGTCATTTTACCTGTGGCTTTCATAGACTCCATTTTATTAATAACTTCCATACCACCACGAGCTTCTACATACTCAGCTAAAACATCATCTAATTTCATCTCTGCTTGAGCGACAAAAACTGAACCTAACATCGCTGTCATTAAATAAATTCTTTTATTCATTAATTTAACCTTCATCATTTACACTCCAATTTTCTAATACAATTTGATCAATTATTTTATCCATTATGAAAAAGATCAGAAGTGCTGTTGGTCATGTTCTACAAAAACCGTATAGCTATATAAAGTGACAACAGCCCTATATGTTTTAACTTCAATTCAACATAAAATAATATTCATCAGACATTGAGCCAAACCATGAAAACATTGATAATATTATCTTTTATCTGTTTTGAAGTATCAGCCAAAATTCCAGAAGCAGTCAAAACCGAAATAGACCTGCGCATTGAACACCAACTTAATCCTTCAATAGTTATTGGAATATTTAAAAATGGAAAAGCAGATTTTTATGTAAAAGGTTTTCAGAACAAAGCACTCAACCAAGCGGCAACGACCAAAACGGTATATGAAATCGGATCGATCACCAAAACCTTCACCTGCTTACTGCTGGCACAATTAATCAACGACGATAAGTTAAAATTAAACGATCCTGTTCAGAAGTTTTGGCCCGAAACATTTAAATTAGTCGACAACGATAATCAGGCCATCACGATGATGCAATTGGCAACTCACACATCAGGCATGCCTCGTTTACCTGCCAACCTTAATCCGTTCTCCAATGACCCTTATGCTAATTATGATCTATCTCAATTGGTTTTTGCTGTCAATCAATTGAACATCAACAAATCTGGTACTAACTATGCGTATTCAAATTTTGCATTTGGATTATTAGGAGAGACCTTGTCTTTGATAGAAAACACAGCTTACAATGATTTGATTTCTATAAAAATCCTACAGCCTTTATACTTGAAACAAACTTATATGCTGTTAGATCAAGTACCTAAGTCTTTATTGGCTCAAGGATACAATGGTAAAAAAGCTGTTGATCCCTGGCAGTTTAAAGCTTTGGCTGGAGCAGGTTCTATCCGCAGTTCTATAGAAGATTTATTGGCTTATGGTATTGCGCATTTAAACCACTCTAAAAAAAATTTAAGCACAGCAATGCAATTAGCAACAAACAGTCATTACCAACAAGGAAAGTTGAATGTCGGCTTGGGTTGGCATATCAATCCCGATGGCGTTATCTGGCACAATGGTGGCACTGCAGGATTCAGATCAATTATTTTGATTGACCCAGTTCAGCAAAAAGTGGTTGCAGCTATCACCAACACCAGCAACAACATAGAAGACATTGCAACACACCTAATGAACCCATCAAAACCAATGGTTAATCATGAATTTCCTACAGACATAGCTACAGAGCAGCTGGATCAATTTACTGGCACATTCAACCACCCAGCCACCAATAAAAACATTACCATCATCAAACAAAAAGACCAACTTTTTTTCACTGCACACCTACAACCTCGCCAAGTTATGACATACATTAACAATGACAATTTCAAATTAACAACTTTTAAAGTTAAACTGGAATTCCTGCGAGGTCACAATGATGAAATATCAGCTTTGAATTTAAAAGGTTGGGGTGACGCTCAAAGATATCAAAAAATAGCTAACGCTGACTGAACCAACGTTTCAACTTTCTGATGGGTGCAGTAATCTTCCATGAAGTTGAATTCTCCAATTCCTGAATGCGATTCAACAAACGGGTTTCATCATAACTAAGTAACTCCATCTGACGATCTAAAACTCGGGCCTTCTTACTCGGATTTAGCCCGAGGGTTTTAAGCCTCAAAACCTGTGTTTTTAAACGGCTGAGTTCAATAGTTTGGACCGTAATGGTTTTATATAAACGCGCTAAATGTTGATCTCTTCGGCCCAACAAACTCTTAAGTTGATCGACATCTTCATCTGCTAACTTAAAACCTGGTTCAAACTTATCTGCTAAATGACGTTCAACATAAATAGTTGAATGGGGCTCTATGTCTTGTTGGCGTTTATGGGTGTAATAATACAGCGCAAACGATTTCCGACTCAAATGCTTTTGCTCTTGCGGAAATTGAAT
>CALLLZ010000047.1 GCA_938008005.1 uncultured Marinicella sp.
GATGTTTTAGAATATGCCGATTTTTGTTGGAAGCCCCCTGTCCAATGGATAGAGGTTTCAAATTATGATAGGTTTAGTTTTGACAACGGTTATTTTAACTCCAGTAAACAATGGCGTCCGTTTAAAATACAAGCCCCAAAAAGCCAGAAAAGTAAAGATGTGGATAAAAAGAAATATAAGCCATCACAACAAACTTTAATTTCAACATTCACCGCTGTAATTGCATTTTATAACTATTTAATGGGTGAAGAATTATGCCTTGGAAACCCTGCACAAATAGCAAAAAAAGATTGCAAGCACTTTATCACTGAATCTCAAGTTAAAGAACCCAAAAGACTCACAGAGGATCAGTGGTTATCAGTTCTTGAAACAGCCGAAACCATGGCAAATGAAAACCCATTATATGAACGCAACTTATTTATCATTGCATCTCTAAAAGTGTTATTTCTGCGAATTTCAGAATTATCAGAACGTGACGCATGGACCCCAGAAATGGGTCATTTTTGGCAAGACTCTAATCAAAACTGGTGGTTCAGAGTATATGGAAAAGGCAGAAAAATCAGAGATGTAACTGTACCTTTAGATTTTTTGAAGTTTTTAAAACGTTATAGAAAGTCCAGAAACTTGACAGCACTACCTGTGAGTGATGAAAAGTCAGTTTTGGTAGAAAAAATTCGAGGCCAAGGTGGCATGAGTTCCAGGCATTTAAGGCGACTTGTGCAAGATACTTTTGACCATGCTTTTAAGGTCATGAGTAAAACTTCAGGAGCTGGAGAAGCTCGAAAGCTTAAAGAAGCAACGACTCATTGGCTAAGACACACAGGTGCCAGTATGGAAATTGAACGAGGAAGGGCCTTAAAAGACTTATCTGAAGATTTAGGACATGCCAGTATGGCCACAACCGACACTGTTTATGTTCAAACTGAGAATAAGAAAAGAGCTGAGAGTGGCAAATCACGAAAAGTAGACAGAGAATAAAATAGACCTAAGTTTGCTCTTTAAACCCTATGACAGTTCTTTCGCATTTGATAAAATGACTGTCGTTTAGGAGCCAAGCATGCCAATCAAAAAAAACATATATTATATTTTAGGTCTATTTCTGACTTTAATCGGTGTAACAAAAAGTCATGCGGATATTGCCAGGGAATGGAATGAAGTTTTACTCGATGGCATTCGAGTTGATCAAGCACGCCCTACAGTTCATGCACGGAACCTTTATCATTTATCGGCTGCTATGTACGATGCATGGTGCGTTTATGACTCAACTTGCCGAGGTGTTTTTTACACCCAAAAATACCCAACTAACACAATCGAAGATGATCGATCTGAATCCATAAGTTACGCTGCTTATCGATTATTAACTTGGCGTTTCACTCCATCAGTTGGAGCACCAGAGACATTGAGCGCATTAGACAGTTTAATGAACACATTGGGGTACAATCCCAATACAGTCACCACAACAGGAAACTCTCCTGCAGCCATAGGTAATCGCATCGCACAATCCATCATAGATCATGGCATGACTGATGGTGCTAATGAAGCCAATGACTATATCAATCAAAATTACCTTCCCATCAATGAACCGCTGATTCCTGACCTACCTGGCAATCCAGATATATCTGACCCCAATCGTTGGCAGCCCCTTGCCTTAGAATTTTTTCAAGGCCAATCAGGTGTTATCACCATGGATTACCCTGAGTTCCTTAGTCCAGAATGGGGGTTTGTTATACCTTTTTCATTACAAGCTTCAGACATGAGTACTTTCCAGCGCGACGGTGACATTTACCAAGTGTATAAAGATCCCGGCCCTCCTCCTTACATCGGTGGCGTCGGAGATGAAGCGTATAAAGCTGGTTTTATGCAAGTGGTGGAATTCAGTAGTTACTTAGATCCAAGTGATGGTGTCATGATAGATATCAGCCCAGCTTCAAGAGGAAATAATGACTTAGGTACCAATAATGGATCCGGCAGGGCTATAAACCCTGTGACTGGACAACCTTATCAACCACAGATTGTCCCAGCGGGTGATTATTACCGAGTTTTGGCTGAATTTTGGGCAGATGGACCTGATTCGGAAACACCACCGGGTCATTGGTTTACTATTTTGAACACCGTATCAGATCATCCATTATTAACAAAACGCTTTCAAGGAAAAGGAGATGTTTTAAGTGATTTAGAATGGGAGGTTAAAAGTTATTTAACTTTAGGTGGCGCTATGCATGATGCTGCTATTGCAGCCTGGAGTGTCAAAGGTTGGTATGACTACCTGAGACCTGTTTCAGCCATCAGGTATATGTGCGACCAAGGTCAAAGCTCTGATCCTGATGCGGCAAGCTACAATATTGATGGCATCAGCTTAATGCCAGGTTTGATTGAGTTGATTACCCCAGAAACCGTTCAGCCAGGTGGTATTCATCAGTTCTTGGCTGGTTTAGGCAATGGAAATATAGGAAAAATAGCTATTAAAGCATGGCAGGGTCCTGACTACATTATTGACCCTGAAACTTCAGCAGCTGGCGTTGGTTGGATTTTATGCGGCAATTGGTGGCCATATCAACGCCCTTCTTTTGTATCACCGCCTTTTGCTGGCTACGTATCTGGTCACAGCGTTTATTCAAGAGCTGCAGCAGAAGTATTGACTGCTTTGACTGGTTCAGATTATTTCCCTGGAGGCATGAGTGATTTTCTGGCTCCACAGAACGATTTTTTGGTCTTTGAGAATGGCCCCAGTGTTGATGTGATATTACAATGGGCCACTTATCAAGATGCTGCTGATGAAACCAGTTTATCAAGAATATATGGCGGCATTCACCCCACAGCAGATGATATACCTGGTCGTCTTATGGGTTTTGAAATTGGCAACCAAGCTTTCAATTATGCCACCGCTTTTTTTAATGGAAGCCAGTCATCACAGATTCAAGCTGTACCATTAAACCCATGGTTAAT
>CALLLZ010000048.1 GCA_938008005.1 uncultured Marinicella sp.
AGATTTTCTGGCTTTTGTAATAATGAGTTAAACGGTAATACTGTTTAACTCATTTTTTGTATCAAATTCAATTTTAATTTTCAAAGCCATGCATGAAAATCAAATCACCTTGGATGTTCATATCGCATGCAGTTGTAGCGTTCACAATGGTATCCCAGTTATTCTCAACGGTAAATGAACGGTATCCGATGGTTATAGGTTCTCCATGTGCACTTGTGAAGCGCCCATTTTGGCCTGTGTTACCACCCGAGTTATTAGGAACGCACTGGGCATTTAAGCCTGTGGTGGTTGGGCCCCAAGTGGCGACACCTGTATTGCTTAAGCCATAATACAAACAGTTTTGGGCTCGATAAATATCACAATCTTCACTCTCTCTGGGGTCGGGTGGAGCACACATGTCATTAGTGGTGACCAGGCCTACTTCGGTAATGCGGTTGGTGTATTCCATTAATGGTGGATAGTTAATGGTTTCACATACTTCAGGGATGAGGTGAGCCAAAGCCGCAAAGCCTCTCAGTGGTCCTGCCGAGACTGACATATAAGATGAACCTGGTATTTGTGGTGGCCCATCAATGATGTTATGTGGGTCCCGGGTATTTTTTCTTCCGCTGTTAGTGACACATGTACCCCAAGCACCATCAAAACATTGAGCGTGATACAGTTCTGTCCAATAACGATTGAGTTCATCTATCACTTCCATTTCGTCCGCGCCATCGCCCCAAATGGCACCATTAACTCCTACATTAATTTGTTCTAATTCTTGTGGGCCGACACCAGCCAAAGGTCCGGTTGCATGTCCCAACAAGGTTAAACTGGTTGGCCTTAAGGCATCACGATAGTATGAGTCATCGAATAATGCTGCAAATAAAACAGCCGGTGGAAACTTGCCTAAGTGTTGACCTGCTCCTGAACTCCAACCGCGGGTTCTGATGTTTCCATCATATACACCGTAATATAAATCTTTACCATAGGTGAGGACAGCGGCCAAAGCGTGTTGTCGTTCAGCTACAGGGTTACCAACAGCCATTAATTGCATGACATCATCGTAATATTGTCGGGCTACACCTGCTGCATAATCATCGATTAATAAACTGGCTCTAAAAGCACGTCCACCTTCAGAATATGTATCTCCATCAGCACTTCTGATTGAGAAAAGTTCAGTGCTGTGTGACCAACGCTCACGAATGTTATTAAGTTCATCAACAGATGATGATGATATATATGCCAGTTCAGGTAATCGTGACAAGTCGAAATCTGATAAAGACAGTAATTCTTTATTGGTTTCATCAATGCTGGGGCGTAAAAGCGTTGCGCCTGCATCAGCAGGTACTTGATCTAAAATAGTCACAACATGATAAGCTTCTGCACAGTTACCGAGAATGGCATTGGTGCCACAGCCATTGTGTTGAGCTTCATTTCTTTGAATGGCAGCGACCAAGGAAGTGTTTCCGATAAAAGTTTTTGGTAACGCCACTGCAATATTTTCAGCCGCATTGTAATTGCCATAATTATGATCAGGGTTTGATGAAAGTAAGCCCATAGATTCCATCTCTGGATTTTCATCCAATGAAATTGATCCGCTGCCAGTTCCTGAAATGTTTGTTAGTGTCACGGACGTTTCTCCTCCTCTTGGAGCTATCCAATAATCACCGTTAGCAAACTGGCCACACAAAGCTTCCTGTCCGCCTGAGTTAAAGGTCCAGTTAAATCCGACTGTTCGTGAGTCACCTACTGTCACATTAATTTGATCTCCAGTGCAGGCAGCTTGTTGATTGGTTGAACCACAATCACAGGCTGCATTTGCATTGTGATAGTGGGTTAAGTTAAGTAAAGTCAAAAATATAATTTTTTTCATGAGTATTTTTAATTTTTAGCCAGAAAAGAATCTATTCAATATCTGGCTTCATTTCTGTGACCAATTTCATAACTATTAGTTTGCAATTGTTTTAAACCTTTAGTGTTCGTGTAAAAAAACTTATGTCCAAAGTTCTTGGTAAATGCAGGTGGTGAATTAAAGTAAAAAAAACAAAAAAAAACCAAGAATGATGTTAATGTTATTTAAAATTGAAAGCTTAAAGATTAGAGAAGAAAGCAACTTTTATCAAAGTAATGACAGAAATTAATAAATATTTCAGTGATTTAATTGAAATTAATCACCATAAAATGATTGATGATTTATCAGCAGATTCAGAGCACTACAAAGAACAGTTTGTTTATAAGTGGGGAGAGGTATTAGAATCAATAGACACTGAAGAATTAAAAAGTATTCGTCAAGTTAGAAGTACATTGTCGGCGCTTGGACAAAAAGAGCAATCTGAATTTTGGAAACTGAATGATGCCTTAAAGAATCCGTTGCAAAGTTTAATGGATAACAATCACTCAGGAGAAAAAATTAATGCCATCTTTCGAGATTTACAGGAAAAAATTGCAAACCTTAAACCACCCAAAAAAAGCAATCGTGGGCTAAAATCCATGTTTCTTTTGCTGTTTTCCTGGAAACAAACTGCTTGGCAGTTGTGGTTAGAAAATTACCATGAATTAAAGGCTGAAATTAAGTCTTACTCAGATGTTTTGATGTTGGAAAAAGCTCAGCTCAGCAGAGATAACCAAATGCTTTTAGGTAAACAGTGCGAGTTAGGTGGTCAACTAAAGAAAATAGAACATTCATTTGATCTACTCAGTTTATTGGCAGAACAGTTGCAACAAAGAATTAATTATCAACATAATTTAAGTCAAAAAAAAGCTGATGTACTTGCCAATGAATTTTTACCGGTGGTTCAACAACGGGTTATCGAATTACAACAACAGTTATTGATAGGCAGGCAGTCATTGATGACAATAGATTTAATTGCCAAACAAAATGTGACTCAAACCAAAAATATTGATCGGGCTTTGCAAACCACATCACAGGTATTAGATGTAACTGCCGGCTTGGTGTTAGCTGAACAGGGGCAAATTGCTTTAGACGAAATGGGCCAAGCGCATGAAGTCGATTCTACTGAAGAAAAGACGCAAGCAGAAAGACTTAAAAAAGTGCAACAAAGCATCGAACAAGCTCTACAACAAATGGAAGTAGCAAGGAAAGCATATAAACAAATCAACACAAGTGTCGCTGAAGTTGATAAATAAAAGGGTGATGGCTAATGTCTGAATTTTTTCAGAAATAAATTTTAGGATGATTTATTTAAATGTGTACTCTAATAAGTTTTTTAATTCAGTAATATAAGGGCTTCACTTAATAATAAACATTAGAATTACCTGTCTTGGTTTGGTCCAACTGTGACTTAATGCACATTGACATATTATGTCATATTGACATAATATGTCGTCATTCTAATAACAAAAGGAGCCAAAGGTAACAATGAATACAGAGGATTTTGCCATTCGTTTATCACAATATCGAACTGCTGAAGGTTATACATTTGACTGTCAAACCATTGCGGGTGAAGTAGAGGTTTTACAAGTTGAGGTGAATGGTTTTGAAGGTTTTCCAATTTTTGTTACCAAGACAAAGTTCCAAATTATATGTATCATTTATTTGTGGACAGAAGCTGAGATCATACCTGAGAGCCGAGTGGAAATGTTGGAAATGATGTTAGATACCAGTATTTCGATTCCATTGTCATCCTATGCCAGGGTAGGCGATCGTTATGTGCTATTTGGTGCTTTATCTGTAGATTCAGGTTTGGATAAGGTTGTAGAAGAAATTGTAACTTTAAATGAAAACGCAATTGATGTGGTCTCAGCCATGGGGGACTTTCTTTATGAGTGATGAAAAGAAAGTCTCCAGTAAAAACATGTTGGAAAAAATCATGACTGTCATCAAAGTTGAGTCTAGGTTTCTCAGTGAAGCAATTATGGATTCATCAGGGACACGTATTTTTAAGCAAGAAATTGAAGAGGCCAAGGCTAATTTAAAGCTAGCCAAGTCTGCACTGACAAGTGAAATGGCCAATGAATTACAGTCCAGTCGAAGGGTTAAAATTTTGACTCAAAAGGCCAGCCAACAAGAATCTCTGATTGTGGATGCTTTGGCTCAAAACAATGAAAAATTGGCATTTAATTTGGCCACAGCATTGGTTGATTTAGAACAAGATCGAGATGCTCAGCTTGTTATTCAACGTACGCATGACCTTCATCTAGGGCATTTAAAGCGTCAGATGGAGCTTGCTGAGAGATCACTGAAAGATCTTGAGAGACAGTTGGCTATGGTGAATACCACCGATCGAATTCAAAAAGCGACAGAGGTGATCACTAAAAGATTTGATACCGCTGATGCAAAAATGTTATCTGCAAAGAAAACTTTGGATCGCATCAGGAAGCAACAGCAACAAAGAGACGAACAATACTTAATTGAAGATAACTTGTTAGAATCAGGTGAGGATAAGTCGGACATTAAGGTGGAAAAAGGTAGTGCTACAGATGTGTTGAAAAGGCTGGTTGATAAAGATTGATATGCTGCTATGACTGATAAAAAACGTAAGATACCCAAAAAATGGGAAGATGAAAAAAAAGCCATCAAAGCAACTCAAGTGGCCTTTGATGTGGGTGAAAAAATTCAATACGTAATTCGTAAAGAAGCTTTAGATAGAAGCATCAACCCATCTGACCGAATCAGACAGATATTGGGGCTTAGTGTATCACGTAAACCCAAAAGGCTGAGGTTATCCATATCATTGTCAGATGACGATATGGCCTATCTAGCCAAAGTTTATAAACTAGAGATTAAGGATCCAGTTGAGGTCAAGCGCCGCGCTGCTGAAAAGTTGGTTGAGCATGTTAGAAATATAAATGAGAAGGAGCTGTAATGGAAGTGTTTTTAAGTAACATAACAAGTTTTCCAGTGGTGATATACACTTTTATTTTGGCCATAGTAATCTGCTATTGGCTATTAGCAATGATTGGTGCTGTAGATATTGAAATGTTTGATATGGATATGGATTTGGACACTGATGTTGATGCACAAGGGTTGAGTGGTGTAACAGGCTTTATGTTGAAATGGGGTTTGACTGGGGTGCCAGTCACTGTTGTGGTTTCAATTTTAATGGCATCTTCGTGGTTGGTTTGTTATGTGGCTGTTTCGCTTATATTTCCTTTGTTGCCATGGGAAACATTGAGAAATTTGATAGGAGTGGTTTTGTTGTTGGTGAGCTTTGCACTGGCTATCCCAATAACTGCTCAATTCATTCGACCTTTAAAAGGCATATTTACATCACATTCAGCTGCTAAAAAGTCGTCGTTCATTGGTAGAGAATGTTTGGTGAAAACTGGTGTAGTCAATGAAACATTTGGTCAAGCAGAATATGAAGATGGTGGTGCTGGCATGTTGTTTGATGTAAGAGCACATACAGCTGATGAGATTAAGAAAAATGATCGAGTGATTTTACAAGATTACAACGAAGATGATGGCAGCTACTGGGTTATAAAAAGCACCGTGCTGGATAAGTGATGATTCATGAGTTATGTGATAAAGATCGTTTAATTTTGAGTTTAAACAAAATAATTAAGAGCCATTTATTAAATAATGGTAATGACAGTTGAAGCTGTCGAATACAGAAGATTTCATTAAAGGAGAAAAATAAAAATGAACAGTGATTTATTAATAGCTATAGCTACATGGGCTGGTGTGATTTTGTTGGCCATTATTGGGCTGGCATTGATCGTGATGAAGTTCTATCAAAAGGTGGAACAAGGTCAAGCGATGATCGTTAATACGATGCGTGAGGTACCGGAAGTGACATTTACGGGTAGGACGGTTTGGCCGGTGATACATAAAAAGGAGTTTATGATTATATCGTTGAAAACCATTGAAATTGATCGTCGGGGTCAGGACGGATTGATTTGCAAAGATAACATCAGGGCGGACATCAAAGTGACATTCTTTGTTCGTGTCAATAAAACCAAGGAAGATGTGTTAAAAGTCGCGCAGGCAATTGGATGTGAACGTGCATCAAAACAAGAAACTATTGATGAATTATTCAGTGCTAAGTTTTCAGAAGCTTTGAAGACTGTGGGTAAAAAGCTTGAATTTGAAGAACTTTATGAAGAACGAGATCGTTTCAGAGATGCCATCATTGAGGTGATTGGTAAAGATTTGAATGGTTATGTTCTGGAAGATGCGGCGATTGATTATTTGGAACAAACTCCAATAACAGCACTGGATTCGAATAACATTTTAGATGCGCAAGGTATCAGGAAAATCACTGAATTGACTGCTAAACAACACATCTTAACCAATGAGTTCGAACGCGAAGAAGAAACCAAGATTAAGAAAAGAGATGTTGAAGCTCGAGAACGTATTTTAGAGTTAGAACGTATCGAGGCTGATGCTGAGGCCAGACAGCAACGTGAAATTGCTTCGGTTCAAGCCAGGGAGTTGGCTGAAAAAGAGAAGATTGAAAGTGAAGAGCGCTTGAAGTCGGAAGCTGCCCGGATCGAAACTGAACAAGAAGTTATGGTGATGGAAGAAAATAAAATGCGTGAAGTGGAAGTGGCTGCTAATAATCGCCAACGCGCCGTTGCGATAGAGGAAGAGAGGGTAACTAAAGTCAGACAACTTGAAATCGTTGGAAGAGAGCGGGAAGTTTCTTTACAGGAGATTAATAAAGAGAAAGACATTGAGGTTGAAAAGAAAAACATTGCGGATGTAGTTCGTGAACGAATCGCCGTGGAAAAAACGGTTGCTGAACAAGAAGAACAAATCAATGAATTACGCGTAGTTGAAGAAGCAAGACGCACTAAAAAAGCGCAAGTAATACAGGCAGAAGCTTTGGCTGAACAAGATTTGATTAAAGAAATCAAAGCTGCTGAAGCTCAAGAAACCACAGCAAAACACAGAGCAAATGAGCGAATTACTTTGGCTGAAGCGGCTCGCGAGTCGGCATCTAAGGAAGCTGATGCGAAAATTCGTTTGGCAGAAGGTGTTCGAGAAGAAGTGGCTGCTGCGGGTTTAGCAGAAGCCAAGGTAATTGAAGCAAAGGCCCAAGCGAATCAAAAACAAGGTGAAGCTGAAGCTGCAGTTATGGCCAGTAAATTAAAAGCAGAAGCAACAGGTGCTGAAGAAATAGGTATGGCCAATGTTCGGGTGAAAGAAGCCGATGCCATGGGTGAAGAACAACAAGCTATGGTAGCTGTCAAAATTCAAGTGGCAGAAGCAGAAGCCATCAAAGAACGTGGAGAAGCTGAGGCGGTAGTCATTGAACAACGATATGCTGCTGAAGCAAAAGGTTTGAAAGAAAAATTTGCAGCCATGTCAACCATGGATGACAACGTGCGTGAGCATGAAGAGTTTCGTATGGGCTTAGACATGTCGCATGAAGAAAACATGAAAGCCATAACCGCCAATACTGGTATTGCAGAAACTCAGGCTAAAGTGCTGGCAGAAGCTTTGAAAGAAGCCAATATTGACATTGTTGGTGGTAATGGCGACTTCTTAGAGAAATTCATGAGCTCTTTGTCAGTGGGTAAAGCCGTTGATGGAGCGATTGGTAAGAGTGATATTTTACAAGCAGCAGTCAGTAAGATCATGAAGTTAGGAGCTGGCCAAACATTTGATAAGGATGCGGTTACCAAAATGATCCAGAAATTATCTCGCAAAGATGATAACGATACTGAAACGACTTAACCTATTGTTAACTAATGGTCAAATTCACGGGTCTTAAAAAAGGCTCGTGATGCAGAAAGGCTGTTTTTCGTTTCAATTTATTCATTTA
>CALLLZ010000049.1 GCA_938008005.1 uncultured Marinicella sp.
CATAGCCAGTTTCTTCAAAACGTTTAATCAGGGTGTTTCTGAGGTTATCATCATCTTCTATCAATAATACACGCATGTTTATTTACTTATCTTTATCCTTAGATTGGGTGCTATTCTTATTTCTATTGGGTGCCCTTTGCATCTTGTTGCGGCGATTTGCATTATTACCTTTAAACTCAGCAGCACGTCTAGAACGAGTCTGGGGTTTTCTCAGTTTCATTACATTCTGACTGCTTTGGAAACGACTCGGCGCCACTGACTCTCTGTATTGATTACGAGAAGCTTGAGGGTTATGATTGCTTGTGTTTTTACGATTTGTCTTTGTATTCGACCTACCAGCAGCTTTCTTATTGATTGTTTTGACTGCACCACTTGAGGTTAAAATCTTTATTTCATGCTGTCCATTGATGGTTTTGGCTGATAAGACACGTCCCTGCGATTTGACTTGATTAACAGCTTCATTCAGGCTCACCCCGCTTTTTGCCTCCACTTGGAAACTAACTAGGGTCAAAAGAATTAAGGCAATTATAGCTTTCATGCCTTTATTCTAACCCACTTCGCTGAATTGCTGCTGAATCATTTTACGCATATTTGTGATGGTGTTGGCATAATCTGGCGTATTAAAGATAGCTGAACCGGCTACAAAAGTATCGGCGCCAGCTTGCGCAATCTCACCAATATTATTAACCTTAACACCACCATCAACTTCTAGCCGGATGTCACAACCTGATTTTTCAATTAAATTCCTAACAGTCTTCAGCTTATCTAAAGTACTGGGAATAAACGATTGCCCACCGAACCCTGGGTTTACACTCATCAACAATATAATATCGAGCTTATCCATTACATGCTCTAATACATATACAGGTGTAGCAGGGTTCAAAACCAAACCAGCTTGGCAACCTTGCTCTTTAATCAACGCCAAAGAACGGTCTATATGCTCAGATGCTTCTGGATGAAAACTAATGATATCGGCACCGGCTTGAGCAAAATCACCAATGATTCGATCCACTGGTTTAACCATTAAATGTACATCAAGCACAGCTTTGATACCATAATCACGCAATGCCCGTAACACCAACGGACCCACAGTTAAATTTGGCACATAATGGTTGTCCATTACATCGAAATGCACCCAATCGGCACCCGCATCTAATACAGCCTGAGTATCTTCACCTAATCGTGCAAAATCAGCCGATAAGATTGAAGGAGCAATAATCATTTCTTTCATAACTGCTTAAAGTGTTTAAAATTGTTTGTGAGTTTGTCATTGACGCCATAAATTGTCAACATTACCATCCTTTTAAGTCTTTAACTTTCTCCCATGCTAATTGTACTTGTTTGGCTTTTTCCTCTGCCACTTTCATCATTTCAGGAGGCAAGCCTTTTGACACCAATTTGTCTGGGTGGTGTTGGCTCATTAACCTTTTATATGCTTTGCGTATAGTTGCCTTACTATTATTTTGCTCAACACCCAATACTTGGTAGGGGTTGAATGGTGCATTTCTATTAACTGTACGCTGATTTTGTTGACGACTCTTACTGCGTTGTTGCTGATAACCACCAGTGGCGCGAAATCCACGCATTTTCATCATTGTGATTAATAACTGAACTGGGTAGCCAATCAGTTGACAAATACGTTCAATAAGAGCTTGCTCATCACGTGAAATCAAACCATCTGCTTCTGCCACATCAATCAACATTTCTAAAAATATCTGCTTTAATGATAAAGACCTTCGAGCAAATTGACCAAACTGTATCAACGTAGGGTCGATGTCACATGATTCGTTTTTTCCTTGATTAAATAGATGGATGGCTCGTTGCCGCATTTCTGAATTAAGATTCATGTGTCGGATGATACCTTCAGTGCGTTCTATTTCCGAAGGAGAAACCTTACCGTCAACTTTAGCTAACTTACCCATAGACAGAAACAAGGCATTGAAAAAGCTTTCTTGCGTTTCTTTCTTGTGACTGACAGTTTTTTTCCCAATCAACTGTCGTTCAATCCAAAAGCCAATCCACGCTCCAAAGAACATGCCAGTATAACTGCCAAATTTAAAACCTAAAATACCACCTATGATACTACCCATATTATTTACTCATATTTATTTGCTTAGGCCTTTATCCATCGCTAAAATACCTGCATTGTATATTTCACACATGGCATGAAAACTGAATCACCAAAAATTTCACTTCAAAGAATTCATCAAGGCAAAGTAAGAGACGTCTATCAAATAGATGACCAACACTTGTTGATGGTTGCCAGTGACCGCCTCAGTGCCTTTGACGTGGTTTTACCTGATGCCATTCCACACAAGGGAGCACTGCTAACTCAAATTTCAAACTTCTGGTTCAAAATGATGCGGCCTATTATAATGAATCACCTGACCGAAATACCAGTGGCACAAGTCATTCCTGACGCTGATGATGATTTAATTCAGCGAGCAGTTGTGGTCAAAAGACTCCGTGCTTTGCCATGTGAGGCAATTGTTCGGGGCTACATCATAGGTTCAGGCTGGAAAGATTATCAAGAAAACGGCGAAGTCAGTGGCATTCAATTGCCCAAAGATTTACAACAAGCCCAGCAATTACCAGAAGCTTTATTTACTCCATCTTCAAAAGCTCAAGTTGGAGACCATGATGAAAATATTACTTTTCAACAACTAATCAACTTAATTGGCAATGATCGTGCTGAACAATTACGCCAGGTTTCATTGGAAATTTATCATCAAGCCAACCAACATGCACAGAAAAATGGCATTATAATAGCTGACACAAAGTTTGAATTTGGATTGGATGAAGATGACAATTTGGTGTTAATGGATGAAGTGTTAACGCCGGACTCCTCCAGGTTTTGGAACCAATCCAGCTATCAAGTTGGCAGCAGCCCTGAAAGTTATGACAAACAATTCATTCGTGATTACCTGGAAACACTGGAGTGGGATAAAAAAGAACCAGGACCTCGGGTGCCAAATCACTTAATTAACAGAACCGCAGAAAAATATCACGAAGCCTATCGACGAATAACCGGCAGTGACTTCAATAATCAATTTAAGCATTAGAGAGATCAAACATGAGCAATGAATCAATAAAAAATTTGATGACCCAATACCATAAATCCCATCTTAATCGCACCAATCAATTGATTCATTATATAGCTGTACCATTAATTTTTTGGTCTATTTCGGCCGCTCTTTGGGTGGTTAAATTACCTTACGCAATTAATCTAGCAATCATAAGTATGGCGTTGTTGATGCTATATTACTTCATCAAAAGCTTTAAAGTTTTTGCCACAATGCTGGCTTTTACAGCTATTTGCCTGCTGTTGAATTATTGGATGGAAGAACAAAGCCTGCCTTTGTTAATCATTGCAATAGTGGTTTTTATAACTGCTTGGATTGGTCAATTCATTGGTCATCATATCGAAGGAAAACGCCCTTCATTTTATAAGGACCTGCAATTTCTGTTGATTGGCCCAGCATGGGTGGTGTTTAAGTTTTTTAAAATTAAACTGTAAAACGATCTGCAATTACAAGCATCTACACCACAAGTGATGACTGATTTTTAAAAACCATGATTTATTCGTATAGAATAATCTCAAATTTACATTCACTTAACACCCTATCCCTATAATGAGTGCATTGAATATCTTGACTGTCATTGCACGCACTGAACATTAAAACCAATTGGCAGCGCCAAAAGAACCCTCAACACTGGCTTAAACACAGCTTATTACCATTGATGCTGATATCAGCCCTTTTATTGTTGCCCAAACCTTGGAAACTATCTTTATTGCAAACCAACAGTATCATTGAGGTAGAAATCATTGAATCCCAACCTGCATCAGTTGAAACAATAAAAACCAAACCAACTAAACAGCCATTGCCAAAACCTGATACTAAACCCAATACTGAACCTAATACCAAGGCCACTGTTCGGAAGCAGCTCCAAACACCTTCTCAAGCTGAAGATCAAGTAATTAAAGCCGCACCCAAAGAAATTCCAACAACCCAAACTGAATCAAGATCACAAGAAAAAAGCACCACCAAAACAATACCAACAATCAAAACTGGAGAGGTGTTACAAATGATGCAAAACCGTAAATCCATTGATATCACAGCTGATTTTCAAGCACGGACAGAACCTGCTAAAGATTTTTATATACCCGAGCAAGAGATTCACGATTGGCTGGCAGACATTCCTTATTTGGATGAATCGGTAGATAAACCCAAATTACAAATGAACTTTTATTCTGCTGGAATGCTAGGCGGCGTTGAAAGGTTTTTTGATAAAATCACCATTCAAAAAACTTTCACCACAAAATACGGCACCAAAATTCACTGTGCTTTAGTAGGGATCTTGGTTGCTTGTAGCTGGAAATAATTATTTATACGGATTTTTCATACCATCGGGCTGGTTCTTAAATCGCCGATGTACCCACAAATATTGTTCAGGTTTTTGTTTGATTTGTT
>CALLLZ010000050.1 GCA_938008005.1 uncultured Marinicella sp.
ATCGAACCATGAAATTCAGGAAACAACGTGATCAAGCACTTAGCAAGTATACAGCTGCTGAACGTTCAATCAAAGACCACCGACTGATCACTGAATTTCAACATGAAATGCAAAATTTGGTTAAAGACCCCACCTTAAACACGACTGAAGTCACAGAAAAAACCAACGTCAAGTTTCATCTATTAATAAACAAAGCTTTCCCTATTAAAAACTCGATGATTCAGATTGGCGAAAAGATCAGTGGCATTTGCACCACTGGATTACAGGCCCTGGACCTTGAGTTACTGGCCTTCAAATTGAAACATATATTCTCGCCCAATAAACGCAATCAAATGTATCAATTTGAGATAAACACATCTAAAAGCAAAATCATGAGCTTTCTCTATTTACCATTAAACCCAGATGAATTCGATCAAACCAGTTTTATCTTTGGCTTGAATAACTACCAAACTATTGATTCAAACATAATGGAGGAGTTCAAATCATATTGTGAAACAGCATATGCCGCTTTGAACCAAGCAAGAGAAATTCACCAAGTTGCCTTAGCGGCTAATTTAGACAGTATGACAGGCGCGCATAATCGAGGCAGTATTGAAGAAATAACCAAGGAATCACTTAAAAATGCCAGTTGAACAACTCTTGCATACATTGACTTAGACAACCTCAAAGCCATCAATGATCAATATGGACATTCGATTGGCGATGAATCAATCATAGAATTCATTGCGTTATTGACTGTAACCATCCAAGGCCGTGCAAAACTGGGCCGCATCGGTGGTGATGAATTTGTTGCCGTATTCAGTGATGTTAAATTTGGATCATGCGAAGAAATTTTAAACTCTTTTATGAATCAACTTAAAAGTGAAAAGTTCACCAAACAAAATTTAAACATCACTACCAGTGTAGGATTGGCAGAATCACGTATCAATGAAACGGTAGACTCTCTTCTCAAGAAAGCTGACATTGCACTCTACCATTCTAAAGATCAAGGCAAGAATCGATTGACTGTTTATACCAACGAATTACAGAACCTGAATAAATAACAGTCAGCAACATCAAACCAAACTGGTCCACCCCAATTTATCTTGCTTTTGACCCGTTTGGATATCAGTCAATGATGACTTTAACTGCATTGATTGTTTCCCAACTTGACCATCCCCAACTTTGTGCTCAACACCTTGATAAATCAAAGAACCCACTGGAGAAAGTACCGCTGCAGTACCAGATAGAAATGCCTCTGAATCAGGCAACCAATCGATCAGTTCTGACACTGTATAATCCAACTCCCTAACCTGGTAGCCCTGTGACTGAGCCAGTTTTAAAATCGAGTCTCTGGTGATTCCAGGTAATATTGATCCATCTGTCTTTTTTGTGATGATTTGCTTGTCTTTGATCAAGATAAAATTGGCAGCACCTGTTTCTTGTACTTGTCCACCCGGACAAAACAGAACTTGATCAGCACCATACTTTTCTCTGGCCTGAGTGACTGAAGCCAAAGATGCAGCATAATTACCACCTGTTTTCACTTGGCCAAACTTAGGTGTAGAGCGCATATTCTCATCATCAATCAACAACTTCAATGGCCTTATACCACCAATAAAATAATCACCAACAGGTGAAGTAATGACATACATCAAAGCTTCATTAGAGCCGCGTCCAGCTGCACCAATATTTAATTCAGTACCTATTAATGTGGGTCTAATATACAAAGCACCAGGCAAATCCGGAATTTCATTTTCTACTGATTTAACTGCCGAAAGTATGGCCTCTTCCAATAATTCATAAGAAGGTATGGGCAAACACAAAGAAGCCGCACTGTTTTGAAGCCGCTTAATATTATCGGCGTAACGAAATAAATGGACACTTCCATCTTGCCAACGATAAGCTTTCAAGCCTTCAAAACAAGTACTGGAATAATGCAGCACATGAGTACCAGGGTGCAAACTCAATGGTCCAATAGGTTGAACCTTTGGCACCGACCATTGACCTTGTTGATAATTTGCGATCACCATTTGTGAAGTGAAATCTTGACCAAATTCCGCCATATTCGTACATTGGGATTGAAATGAGCGCATATTCTAACTGAAAGGTTTTAAGGTTTGTACTGTCAGATTAAAATAAACAAGGGCTGCTGAAGATGTGTTGATCAAAGAAATGACCTTTTACGTATACAACCCAATTGGGATTAAGTCTGTTCGATCTGTATAAAGTCAATTACCCCAGCCAAAACGAGCACTCATGACCTGAAGTGCTGCCGATATGTCCGATTTGATACCAGACGAAAATGTGTCAAAATATTCATTGAACGTTAACCCACAAGCCATTTCATCAATATAGCAATGATTCATCATGATATGCCCTTCAGCTGAGCAATTCAGGCCACTTTCACAGGCTTTTTTGTAGAGTGCTTTCTCGACAAGAAAATCAGTGATCTGATTACTTTTTAAATTCAAGCGGCTCTCAACCAATGGCTCAATGATTTTTTCAAAATACCCATAGTATAACCTTTGAGCAATGATCAATTCTTGTTCGTCAGATTTTTTTAATTCACTTTCTATCAGTGCAAAGTCGCTATTGTAAGAATCAGAAATCATACTGAATTCATTGCCGAACTCAGCCATTCTCAATATTTTTTTTTGATCATAAAAACCAAATATTGCATTTTCTTGTCCACATTCAATCAGATAGGAACGCAGTTGGTTGCGCTGTTTGGCGCTCAATTCTAATTCAAAAGGCCAATCTGAGCTCACACTGTCGAGTTGCGCTTGACAGGTTTTAAAAAAGTGCCGACCAATCAGTATGTCCTTTAAGCCATTTTCGCCAAAATGCTGATTCTCGTCACGAGATACTGTGTCTTCAAGTTGTTTAGTAGGATTTCTGTGCTTAACAGGACTGGAATTTGACGTAACTGATTTTGCCACCTGTTGAGGTCTGGCTTCGGTTGACAAGAGAGAAGCTGGAACCTTTCCAGATTCGGTCATATCATTGAACCCTCTGAGCAAATAAATGTACACCAATAAAATGGCTATGAAGCTGAGAAAAAGTATGTTTTTTTTCATGTTATGACCACATCTCAAGAGCTTGTTGCAAATCAGCCAACTGTGAGGGACTCAATTGATGATCGATGATATAGTTAATAACATCATTGTTGCATGCGAACTCAGCACTTTC
>CALLLZ010000051.1 GCA_938008005.1 uncultured Marinicella sp.
AGCAAATTGATAACTGAAATTTTGTTTTACATTGCGATTCAAGGAGCTGGTAAGAGACTGAACAAAGCTTTGTTGTGCAGATTTCAAATGATTTACGTATGCTTGAACTGCTGGCGAACTCACATCTATTTTGTTGTCAGATTTTTTGGGTATCGCAGCCAACTCGCCGTTACCAGAGTAACGAGCGACTGGTTGCTCGTTGAATTGGATGATATAGCGTCTTTGCCCCAAAGCATTGACTGCTGGTAACTGTGACTGGCTATCTATTCTTTCTTCTACGACTGCATTCAAACCCAACACCTGATCTGTGGCTACCACAGCGTGTGAAATGTTTGAAACTCCCGCCAAATAAACGGCTGACATGACAGAAGCAGTGATCAAAGGATTAAATTTTGATTTCGACATTGTTATTGTCTCTCCTACTTTTTATTAAAATATATACGAAAACCTTGTATGAGTAAAAAAACACTTTTATGGTGTTTAAATTCAGTGGATTTTGTATGGCCAAAATGACCTGCGCGCCTACATTTGGAAATTAATTTGACACACACAACCTCATTTCTGCACAAGATACTACACAAGGATTTCAGTAAAATCAAGCATGATTGAACTTAATTAAAAGTTAGTTCATATTTGCAAGTATTTTGTTATACTTTTTTCAATGTTTTACAAATACTTTTTTCTTTTTTGTTCTCTGGTGCATTTTTTCAATAAACGTCTATCAAGCCAACAACATGTTAGAATGCAGTTATGAAATTTTATGTCACAATTTTGGCTTTTCTATTGTATTTTTTGGACGTTAAGGCACAGGCTGAAGAAGAATCAGAAGACGAATCTTTGCAACACATTTATGATGGCGTTGATTATCGTTGGTACTGGAATACCAACATAGGTATCGTGGTGCCAGATGATGACATTCGTCTTAATGAAGCACAGGTATTGGATTTACGGGTAGGCAAACATTTCAGTGAAAATTGGGCAATGGAATTTGAGGTTATGCGTGATGAATATGATTTCGATATCGATTTTGACCTGAAACATTATTCCGCTGCATTCAACTTGATGTACACCAATCATGATCCGCTTTGGAAACCTTACTTTTTAGTCGGGGTGGGTGGTATCTATTCTGATTCCAGATTTCCGGATACTCAGGACTCTGATCTCATTGTTAATTTGGCCGTAGGCGGATCTTGGTATTTCACTGGAAATGGGGTGAGAATCCGAGCCGAAGCCAGATCACGGTTAGACAGCAATAACTCAGACTTGCCGGGTCAAGATGGTTTTGGCGATGGGCAATTCACCATTGGTATCATCGTACCTATTGGTGATTGATGTTCTCTTGTATTCAAGATTTGAATCAATTGAAGTGACCATCTGGTTTAATCATTAACACTGTTAAAGCCGACATCAACATAACTAACGACAAATAACAATGACGAAAAAAGGCCCTTACTAAAACAACCTCTATAAAAACGGCAAGACCCAACCACTGCGTTTTTTGTATGCTGACCAGCCAGGGTGGCGCGACAGGCTTTTTTCTTTGGCTACCATATTAGGCACAAACACCAACAGCCAAACTGTCACTAAAATCACAGCAGCCAGCCAATGCCAAGCCAACAAACCAAATGAAGCATAAATCATGATTTCACCCAGGTAATTAGGGTGTCTGATATATCGATGGACACCCGTATCAATCAAACCTTTTTGATATTTCAAAGTGTAGAACTTTTGAGCATCAGCAGCAATCATAATGACACACCCCAAAACACTCAATACGGCACACAAAGCATACCAAGCTGCATCAGACAAAGGATAGTTAGGAATATCAGGTTGTTTGATTAACAACCATGCGATGACCCAATACCAAAATAACACGCCAAAAAAAGCCATTAAACCACTGGCAATTGTGACCTTTTTTTGCCAGCCATAATCAGGAAAACTTAAATCTTTTATCAACCAAACAAAACCATAGCCACCATGCAATGCCAAATACAAAAAAGCTGCGGTTGAGAAGTTTTGGTAGTACCACATCAAAGCCGCCACAAAGATGAACGTGCCGGCTTTTTGAAAATTAATAACCCATGACAGTTTCCAAGGTTTAGGGCCACCGAGAAAATCAGTGGTTAAATAATCGGCTAATTGTTTCAGTTTCAATATCATGCAAGCATTGTAATTTTTACCACCAGAACAAGCAATGACATTACAGTATGAACTTGGTAATCAGTACAATGTCTTCAATGATTCTGTGGTATATCCCTGCATCTGATCATAATCCCCAGAGCGCAGTTTATGTACCCATTTTGGGTCTTGCAATAAACATCGGCCGACAGCAACCAAGTCATATTCACCGGCATTTAAAGACTGTTCAATTGAATCAAACTGCTCTGTAGAAATATCAGAAAGATTGTTCATACCTCGTTTTTCTTCATCAACAAAACCACTGTCAAGGCCCACACTCCCGACTGTAATAGCGGGCTTACCGGTCAGCTTTTTTGTCCAGCCAGCTAAATTCAATTCTGAACCCGGAAATTCAGGCTCCCAAAATCGTCGCGTTGAACAATGAAAAATATCCACACCAGCCTCAACCAAGGGATTTAAAAAATCTGCCAATTCTTCGGGCGTATCTGCCAACTTAAGGGCATAGTTCTGAAGTTTCCATTGTGAGAAACGCAGAACAATTGGAAAGTCTTCACCTACGGCTAGTCGCATTTTTTTAATCATCTCAACCGCAAAAGTTGTTCTTTGTTTTAAATCACCACCATATTGATCGCTACGCAGATTAGTTTTATCCCAAAAGAACTGATCAACCAAGTAACCATGAGCTCCATGAATTTCTATGCCATCAAAACCCAGTTTTTGGGCATCCACCGCCGCTTGAACAAAAGCACTAATGATCTCATCAACATCACCTTGACTCATCTTTTCACCATTGGGCTTATTGGGTGATAATAGTCCAGATGGACTGTAGGCAGGAACGGACTCATCAGGTTCAAGGTTGTCACTTCTGACACCTCCCACATGCCATAACTGCGGCATGATCTTCCCGCCTTCTTGATGAACGGCTTCCACCACCTTTTTCCAACCGGCCAAAGCTTGTTCACCATAAAAATAAGGCACATTGGGATAACCATTGGCCGCTTTATGCCCTACACAAGTACCTTCGGTAATAATCAATCCTACGTCATTGGCCGCACGTCTTTGGTAATATTCAATGTTCTTTTGGTTGGGCACGTTACCTGGTGAGGAGCTGCGTGTCATAGGTGCCATAACAATGCGGTTTTTTAGTTTTAACTGGCCCAGCTGGAATGGTTTGAAAATGGATTGATTCATTGATTTAGTTGGTTTGAAAGGTTAATCAGAGAAATGAGTGCTTTATCTAAAAAGTCAATGGTGTTTTGATCGGTGAGATCACCCAGCTCATTAAACTTCCCTGTAGATTGCGCAATCATGACTTCCGGCTTGTTAACCACATAAGCATTCATAAAAACCAGAATTTGACGTAAATGGTATTGGCTGCGAGCTGTACCCATTCCGGGACTGGCCCCCATGATAGAGACGGCTTTGCCATTAAATGCTTGATTTTCAACACGTGAAAACCAATCTATGGCATTTTTCAATACGCCAGAAACAGAATAATTATATTCAGGTGATGCCAGCACAATTGCATCTGCAGAGGCTAATTGATCACTTGCACTTTGGACTACAGATGGGATTCCTTTTGTATTGAGATCTTGATCATAAAGTGGAAAATCACCTATCTCAACTTCGACGAATTCAACGCCTTTGGTTTTTAAATGCCCCGCCACGGCACGTAAAATGCCACGATGAGTTGATTGTTTCCTCAAACTACCGGAAATGCCTGCTATCTTCATATATGAACCTTGTTTCAAATATCAAATTATAACCTTCAACCGTCTTGTATATTGGGTCACTAAAAAAATTCAAACTGAGATGACACATATAAATTAGTTGCGATCACCAAAAGCAATCATAATCATTTCGTTAAAACATCATTGATTAACAAACCTTTAACAGAGCTTCCTTTTATTTGCCTTAATTGGTTCACATTTGAGGCCTAAATTCATAAACGTGACAATCTCTATTAGGTTAATAGAGGATTCACAATTTATTAAATACGATTAATAAGGAGAGTACTACTAATGAAAATAAAAACCACCCTAACGGCTTTGGTAATCATCGCATCATCAAGTTCAACTCAGGCACAAAACAGGCCTCCTAATGGCAATACTGCAAACAATAACAACAATCAAAATAATGCTGTTTCACCTGCAAGACGCATCACCCGAAGACCAGGAAGGCCCGCGAATGAACCACCTACAGATGACAGCTACCGCTCAATTGATGGCAGCGGTAACAATTTATTCTTAAATGAAACCGGTAAAGCACATACCCAACTGATCAGATTAATTGATAATGAT